>JAUVKS010000212.1 GCA_030596145.1 Pseudomonadota bacterium
TGCTCAATAAACCCATCGCCATTGGAACTATATGCAAATGGCAGATCCAGAATCTTTGCATACTCCAATCCCTGCTGTATTCCAGCGCCGATAGAATGATTATTATCCTTTGCCTCGATAACAGCGATGGGTTGGTTTGGCATATAATAAAGGATATAATCAGCCCTCTTGCCTTTTCCGCGGCTGACCAATTTACCACGCACCTTTATTCTGCCGGCGGTAAAGTAAACCTCTTCACGAAAATGGTGAGGGTTTTCATTCCATCCGGCATTAGTAATAGCAGGAGTAATGCATTTTGTGCAGATGTCTCTTTCAGAAAGTTTTGATTTTATCATCATTCAATCCCACTAAAACATCAGAGTATTCTACGTGATTCAGTCTTTTTTTGAATCTATCAAGCAGCGCACATGGTTCATTTGTAAAAAAAGTGGTGATTGAGTAGCGCACAGGATCACCCCAAGGTTCATGACTTCAAGGCGCATTGTCGGATCTGTCCGGCAAAGCTATCATTCAGTTTGTTCGTGGAAATTTTACGTATACAATTGCAATATTATACACACCTTCCAGAATCAAACCACATTTTTTTCGTATGATACTTCCTTTTTTGGGGATGACTGAAGGTCAATTGAGAAATTTTGTTGCCTCTCATCAATCTCAAATCGTATACCAAAAGAATTTCAGGAAACGGGAGGACAAACTGTTCATGTTTACGATTGTTTCACTAAACAAAACATGTTATCAGAATAGTATCAGATGATGACAATATCAGGAACAAGAGAACCGGACCTTGCCGTGGCGGTTGGCGGACTATGTCTCAAGAACCCTGTGATGACTGCATCGGGGACCTTTGGCTATGGCAGGGAGTTCTCTGCGTTTGTAGACTTGGATTTTCTTGGTGCAATCGTCGTGAAGGGTCTCCACCTGAAACCCTCCGCCGGTAATCCCCCGGAACGGATCGTAGAAACCGCAGGTGGCTTGCTGAATTCCATAGGCCTTGAGAACGTCGGGTGGGACGGATTTGTGCGGGATAAACTCCCGTTTCTTCGCACACTCAGAACGCCGGTTCTTGTCAATATTTACGGACACAACATATCTGAGTATGCGGAACTGGCCTCACGGGTTGATGACGAGGATGGGATAGCAGGCATAGAGGTAAACATATCCTGCCCCAATATCAAGGAAGGAGGGGCTGCTTTTGGTTCAGACCCCAAGATATCGTTTGACGTGATAAGGGCCGTTAGAGAGAGCACCAGACTTCCGGTAATCGCGAAGCTTTCACCGAATGTGACCGATATTACCCTGATAGCGAGAAGCGTGGAAGAGGCTGGAGCCGATGCCATTTCCCTTATCAATACCATTACAGGGATGGCGGTCGATATAGAGACCTGGCGGCCGAGACTTGGCAATATCGTTGGCGGCCTTTCAGGCCCTGCGATCAAACCTTTGGCCCTTCGGATGGTGTGGCAGGTGGTCCGGGCTGTGAAGGTTCCTGTGATCGGCGTGGGAGGAATCATGAATGCACAGGATGCCCTGGAGTTTTTGATAGTCGGGGCCACTGCTGTCCAGGTGGGGACAGCCAACCTGATCAATCCATCGGCGACACAAGAGATCATCGTCGGTATCAAGGAGTATCTTGTCGAGAAGAATATCCCGGACATCAACGGCCTTATCGGAGTCCTTATCTGTGACAAATAAGAAACGGGGACGGAATAACTTTCCCGTTAAGAAAAGCTGCCCTGCCCTGAAAAAACTGTTATAGAACTTACATGAACAATTACCTGAAATTTTGGGGTGTCAGAGGGTCTCATCCGACGACATATCCCGGCAATCTGAAGACCGGGGGAAACACTGCATGTGTTGAACTGGTTATCGAGAACCGGATGTTCATTCTGGATGCCGGCACAGGGATTATCTCTCTTGGGAATCGCCTCATATCAGAAGGCGCTCCGCGTAGACTGTCGATTTTTCTTTCTCACTATCACTGGGATCATATCCACGGGCTCCCTTTTTTTGTCCCTGCCTATGTTGCCGGTTGGGAGATCGATTTTTTCGGACCTGGAGGAAATGAGGGATCACTTGAACAGGTAATACGAGCGCAGATGTCCGCCCCCTATTTCCCCGCAGATATCGAGGAATGGCGTTCCAGGACAAATATGTTCGAACTGAACGACAACAGCTTGACCTATGAGCATACCAGGATTACCCCGTTTCCGGTGCATCATCCCGGGCATACACTCGGCTACAAAATAGAATGGGATGGGAAGGCCATTCTGTATGTGCCGGATAACGAGATTGAGTATTCACACAACAACGCGCTGTTCAAGAACGCCGACATACTCATTCACGATTCGCAATACTTTCCTTCCGAGTACGAACAGAAACGCGGATGGGGGCACTCAACATACGAGGCGACTGTCAGAAGCGCTATTGCGGCGGATGTCAAAAACCTCTTTCTTTTCCACCACGATCCGAATCATTCCGACAGTCAATTAAAGGAAATGATGAACTCCGTTCAATCGCTGAAAGAAAAAGAAGGGGGGCAAGTCAACTGTCAGCTTGCTGTTGAAGGATTGACTGTGGAGATATAGACAGAAAAGGAAGGAGTCCGAATGCCCGGGGTCTTTGAGAAACTTCGAGAAAGGGGTATAACCCTAATTAATAATTATAAAATGGGCAAATGATGATTGATAATTGGCGCTTGAAGGTATTCCTCTTTTTTTAGCTGTCTGTGAAAGGGGTTGACCCGAAAGGCATTATTGATGTAATGAAGCAACAGAAGAAAGACCGGAGGGATGGCCGAGTGGTTTAAGGCGGCGGTCTTGAAAACCGTTGAGCGAAAGCTCCGTGGGTTCAAATCCTACTCCCTCCGCCAGGTATACCTCGGTATATGTGGAGAGATGGCCGAGTCGGCTGAAGGCGCTCGCCTGCTAAGCGAGTGTGGGGGGAAACTTCCACCGAGGGTTCGAATCCCTCTCTCTCCGCCATTCTTTCTTGCCCCCGCCTTTGACATGCCCATGTTTTTTGTCCGGAATTCTGTAGAAATACAACATTAT
>JAUVKS010000049.1 GCA_030596145.1 Pseudomonadota bacterium
CATTATCAGCGTTGTTACCCGACCTGACAGTCCCAGGGGAAGGGGACAAAATTATGTTGCGCCTCCTATCAAGATAATCGCAGAGAAATATAACCTTCTTGTAATTCAGCCCGAAAAGGTCAGAGACAAAGAATTTCTGGACACTTTCAGAAAACTCTCTCCTGACATGGTGGTACTTGTGGCCTTCGGCCAGATACTTCCGAAAGAAATTATTGAATTCCCGAAGATGGGTTGCATCAATGTACATCCTTCACTACTCCCCAGGTACAGAGGGGCGGCGCCCATCAACTGGACACTCATACGGGGGGAGGAGACAACGGGAATTACCACAATTTTGATGGATGAGGGGATGGATACAGGTGATATCCTGCTCCAGGAGGAAACGGCGATAGGAGCTGATGAAACATTTGATAAACTCCACGACAGGTTATCAAAAATGGGGGCAGATCTTCTCCTGAAAACGGCGGAAGGAATAATAGAAGGCACCATCACCGAAACACCTCAGGATTCAACACTTGCGACCTATGCCCCTCCACTTAAGAAAGAAGATGGCATCATTAACTGGCAGGTCAGCATCAGTGATATACTAAACCTTATCAGGGGCCTCTCTCCATCCCCCTGTGCCTATACATTCATAAGGGGAAAGAAGCTGAAAATATTCGCCGCAGCGGGAGAAGAAACCCATGTAGCGGAGACAGCGGGCAGGATATTACGAGAAACGAAAAAAGGTCTTCAGGTAGCGGCAAAGGATGGATACATATATTTAGAGGAACTGCAGCTTGAGAGCAAAAAGAGGATGTCCGTTCACGATTTCCTGAGAGGTTTTAAGATATCGCCGGAAGATATCCTGGGGTAAGTGAAGGCTGCACCGTTTGCAAGGCATGGACCTTAAATGTAGGGTCGGGTTTCACACCCGACCGCGAAAGGTGGTATGTAAAATGCCACCCTACTCATAACGAGGACACAAGTGACTACATACAACTCAATAAAGAATGACCTCCTTAAGATCAACAGCGCAATTTCATCCCTTTTTTCGACGGCTAAATCAATTCCAGGCATATCCAGAACCCCCTTTGATACATGGGAAAAGGAGTGCCGTTTCATCGAAAAACAGATGACAGAGGATGATATCGTGCGCGTGGCCGTGGTGGGACCCATAAAGTCCGGTAAGAGCACCTTTATAAATGCATACCTCGGAGGAGATTATCTCAGACGGGGGGCCGGTGTGGTGACATCGATAGTGACCAGGATTCGAACAGGGGCGGCACTGAAGGCAATCCTCGACTTTAAAAACTGGGATGAAGTGAATGATGAGATGAGACAGGCCATGGTTCTTTTCCCGTCTCTGGACTGGCGCTCTGCTGACGATCAGTTTGACATAAGGCGCGAACAGGATCGAACTGAGCTGAAAAAGGCGCTTAGTTCTTTGAATACAGATCAACTTATCTCTCATGACGCTCGCGATGCCAACTGGGTGCTCCTCTCTTCCTACCTGAAGGGATACAAACGTGTAAGTGGGACACTTGCCTCCAACAACAGTATTCAACAATATGAGGGCAGAAAGTTTGCCAGGCACAAAGATTTTGTCGGAGATGATTCGCTGGCCACCTATCTCAGAGATATGGAGCTACACATAGAGACCACACGCAGAATTGACAACAATATCGAAATCGCAGACTGCCAGGGGAGTGATTCTCCCAATCCCTTGCACCTTTCCATGATTCAGGATTATCTGTTGACAACGAATCTCATCATATACGTCCTGAGCAGCAGGACGGGAATACGCCAGGCAGATATCAAATTTCTCTCCATGATAAAGAAGATGGGGCTTCTGGAAAACATTTTCTTCGTCATAAACTGTGATTTCAGCGAGCATGAAGACCTTGACGATCTCGTGACACTTGTTGAGAGGACAAGGGAAGAGATATCCCTGATCAAGCATGAGCCCGAGGCCTTTGCATTCTCCACACTTTTCAATCTCTTCAGGCAGCTTGAAGAGGACATCACCCAGAAGGACATGTTGAGACTCAAGCAGTGGAAGAAGGAATCTGAACTGGCAACCTTTTCCAACGAGGAAACAAATCGGTTTGAGACTGCCCTCCATCAAAAACTAACGGAAGATCGTTTCTCACTCCTTCTAAAAAATCAACTGGAACGGCTGACAATTATGGCCTCTGGAATACACGACTGGACCAGCATCAACCACGATATCCTTGTCAGGGATTCTGATAGTGCACGGGAGATCCTCGAAAAAATCGAACATGAGCAGGAATTGATGAATCACGTAAAGTCAATGGTCAAAGACACCCTTGATGGGGCCTCGAAAAAAACGAGGGCTGAACTGGAAAGGGATGTAGACAGTTTTCTGGATGCTCAATACGGTGATATAATCAAGGATATTCAGAAGTTTGTCAGAAATTACAACGTCGCATACGAGGATCATGAAGACGATATCGAGGCTGTCGGGTTTTCATCCACCATATATACGATATTCCAGGAATTCAAGCATGCCCTTGATCTTTTCATTACCGAAACCATAAATCCCAAACTGGTTCAATTCATTCGCAAGGAAGAGAACAAGATTAACGAGGCACTTAACGACATTGCCTCCACCTACGATACAATGGTTAAGGATGCCTCCCATAAATATGATGAGACCCTTCGCAACATGGGAATTATCTTAAAAGGCCAGACATCAGGCGATATAAACTATATTGATCTTGGGAGCATAAAGAGAAACGTCGGTTTTAAAGTGCCGCCACTTATCTCGTCCACGCGATATACTGCAAAGATTCGAACTGAAGCGATTCTGCGTCTCGGCTTTTACAATCTTATCAAGACCGTAAAAAAGCTGCTGAAAAAACAGATTCAAAACGAAAAGGAAGGAGAAATCCTTGCCCTGCGCGATGGTGTCCGTCGCATCAAGCAAGAGACAGAGCGCTCCATCGTTTTCTATTTAAAGAACTACAAGGAAAACCTGAAGTTTCAATATATCTTCAAACTGGCCGAGACAGCATCGAATCACCTTCACGAAGCACTGCTCGACCGTTTTCGCGTGATTACAACCGATATATCCGAGATGGCCGCACTCATCAGTGAAGAGCAATCAGGCAAAGAAAAAGCTCTCGACATTCTCGAATCAATGGAAGAAGACTCCGGGAAAATTTTGAAGGAGATCGACCAGATAAGAGGAGCTTTGTAAAAACAGATGTAAATGAAAAATAACCCCCGCCGCATAGCCGTAGAAATCTTAAACCGAGTCGATAAAACCGGCTCCTACGCTGAACCGATCCTGGACTCCTACCTCTCCAGAAACATCTTCGCCAATATACATGACAAAAGACTCCTGACCCAGCTTGTCTACGGAACGCTCCGGATGAGGGGCCCCTTAGATTGGGTAATTGAACATCTCTACAAGGGCAGGATGGAAGCGATGGATGCCGGCATAAAGAATATCCTGAGAACGGGCCTGTACCAACTCATGTTCACCGACAGGATCCCGGAGTTTGCCGCCGTTGACGAGGCGGTCAAAATTACGGAAAAGGCATATCCAGGCAGGTCGGGTCTGGTCAATGCAATCCTGCGAAATGCGATAAGGAAAAAAGGGGAGTTCGAATATCCCGCAATTGATAAAGACCCCTTATTGCATATCTCAATCGTCCACTCCCACCCCTTATGGATGGTGGAAAGATGGACAGAGATATTTGGTGTTGAAGAAACTCTCAAAATGTGCAGAGCCAACAATGAAATTCCACCCCTCACCCTGAGAGTTAACAAACTGAAAACGGACCGGGACAAACTCTTAAAAAAATTTTCAGATGAAGGTCTTGCGGTTCGACCTACCGAATTTTCCCCGGATGGAATTATTATTTCAAATCCACCCACGCCCGTCAGAGAAACAAAATATTATAAAACGGGATATATCCAAGTACAGGATGAGGCATCACAACTGATCTCACTCCTCGCAAATCCAAAACCAGGCGAGAAAATCATGGATATCTGCGCCGGTGTCGGCGGAAAGACAACTCAAATGGCCGAGACGATGCAGAATGATGGAAGCATACTGGCCATTGATATCAGTCCCAAAAAGATTGAATTATTAAAGGCGCTGTCAAAAAGGCTGGGTGTAACCATCATCAACACATTGGTGGAAGATGCTGCTTCTGTGTCGAAAAAAACCTTGCATGGAAAATTCGATCACGTTCTCGTAGACGCCCCTTGCTCAGGTCTGGGCACACTGAGGAGAAACCCGGAGATTAAATGGCGGATGCTTCGGGAAGACTTAAAAAGCCTCCCACCCCTGCAGAAAATGATACTGAATAACGCGGCTCGTTATCTAAAAAGTGGTGGCACTTTGATTTACAGCACCTGCACCATAATGCCGGAGGAAAATGAAGAAGTCGTGGAGGCATTTCTGGCTGACAATCCCGATTTTCATTCTATCAATCCACCTGCAGTTATAAATCGTCGGATGATTGACAATAAAGGATTTTTCAGGACATATCCTCACCACCACGAAACAGACGGCTTTTTCGGGGCGGTACTGCTGAAAAAGTAACATTTGATGGCTTCGTATGAAGTCGAAATCAAACACTTTTGTCATTCCCGCGCAGGCGGGAATCCAGTATTTATAAATAGTTACATTAAGGAGAAAACCTATGGAAGAAAAGATTCCAACTCGTGAGGAAGCATTAAAACTTCTGCATGAATATAACAAAAGCGATAACCTGCGTAAACATGCCTACACAGTCGAGGGGGTTATGCGCTACATCGCGAGGAAGTTCGGTGAAGATGAAGATAAGTGGGGGATCATCGGCCTGATTCATGACCTTGATTACGAAAAGTTTCCCGATCAGCACTGTACTAAGACGCGAGAAATTCTTGAAGAACACAACTGGCCGGAAGAATATATCCGCGCTGCTGAATCACATGGATGGAAGATATGCTCAGATGTGGAACCAAAGAATACCCTGGAGAAGACACTTTATGCCATTGATGAATTAACGGGACTCATTGCAGCCAATGCTATGGTTCGGCCATCAAAGAGTGTCATGGATATGACCGTAAAATCCGTTAAGAAAAAATGGAAATCACCTGCGTTTGCTGCCGGCGTGGACCGTTCGATCATCCAGGAGGGCGCCGACATGTTGGAAGTTGAAATCGGAGAACTGATTGAGGATACCATAATGGGAATGCGGGAAGTAGCCGATGTAATAGGACTGAAAGGAAATCCGGTTTGATGATTTAAACCTCTCATCTACAACTTTACAGATTTTATTTGAGACAAGAATCAATTATTTTCAAGAGAACTATTCCCAAGTGAGATTCTTTGGAAGTTATGATGGCGGCAGGCTGTACGAACCTTTGAAAAGTGACGAAGAAGATATTAAGCAGCTCTCTACACCGCAAGAATTGAAAAAGAAGTCATGATATTGGTTTCCTGTATGCAATTTATGGAACGTTTGGCATAACCAAGACCAAATAAGTGTGGCAAAATGCAATGGCGCCACGCTTATTTGGGTCTGCGTTAGTGCCATTGTTATCCGGCTTCACCTTACGGTGCTGCGTTATTATAAATAATATCCCTAACTTCTGACAAATCATATTTGTTACATGATTTGAGGTAATCTGAAAACTTGGATGACACTCGGTCCAAATCGCTTTCTAACTTGGCTCTTTTAAACATTGGAGCAAGTCTTTCTTTTATTCCTTCCAATGAAATACTGTACTCAATACGATCTATAAACATTTTATAAGCAGAATCTGTTATTGGGTTACCGCTTGGTGTATGGGCAAAAACCTCTTCCTTTTCGTTATTACCGCCAAGGAAGTCTAATTCAGAACTTAATTTAGCCATCTCATCGGTCATATTTATGCAACTTTCGATATTTGATCTATCGCGTTCTATTTCTTTGCATATACACCATGCACCAAACATAATTGCTTGTTTATGTTTTTTTTCCTTCTGAAGAAAGACTCTCATCTGGTTGGCTATTTCTGCCTGTGAAAAAACATCAATAAATGTAATATTGATTTCATTTAATATTTTCCATCCTTCATCATTCTTCCCTGCCAGTTGAAGGTACATTGGTAGACGGAGCCTCTCCTTTACCATCAATTCATCAGCTCCTTTTGCTGAATAAGCTTCCTTTAGTTTTTCGCAAGCTTCATCAAACTTCTTGTCATGTTTTAGTTGTGTAGCTTCTTTTAATAGTTCTCTAGCTGGGTTTATTTCGTTATTTATTGAGATTGATGCAGATATATTGAGAGAATTATTTCTTTTGCTGGTTTTAGCTCCACTAGGAAATATTCGTTTTAGTAACTTAAGCATTATTAATTACCTATTGTTCTCATATAACATATATTATTTAGTTGAATCTACATTTGCTTCGTGAAATATAATCTGAAAGAAAAAACCAAAACCCCCGAAAATCCTCATAGCACTTTTCTTGCAGATTCATCAATAACATTACACATAATCTTTTTGCTGGGTTCAAGCGTTAATTATTTACTATTTCAATCTATTTATTCTTCCTCCTTCAGGATTAGTAGGGCTGTGTGGCCCAGGAGCTGTAATCTACTAAATTATCACCTGCATCCCAGATGTCTTTGCCCGGTGTTCCCGAATCCACGCCCAGATTTCCTTCATAGTCTGGAGGCGCATGACCCCACCAGTTATTCGAAGCATCAACTGCGTTGAGCTGGCTGTTCCGCAGACCATACCACTCATTGCCGTAAATGTTGTTCTGATTCACACTCACATTATTGCTGTTACCACTCAGTCCAATACCACTCAGCACGTTATCTGCTACAGTGTTGTTTTTGATTGTGGCACTGTTGCTTGAAGACAAGTGGATTCCCCCCGCGTTATTCGTGACGGAGTTGTTTTCGATTGTGGCATTGTCGCTTTCATACAGAACGATTCCATAAAACATGTTATCTGTGGTGGTGTTGTATTTGATTGTGGCATTGTTGCTTGAAGACACATGAATTCCCTGGATCAAGTTATTCGTGACAGTGTTGTTTTCGATTTCAACAGTATCGCCAGAAGCCACAATAACTCCACTGCGCCCGTTACCTGCGAAGGTGTTGTTTTTGATTGTGACATTGGTATAGTCAATCACATTGATTCCATTGCGCCAGTTACCTGTGACGGTGTTGTTTTGGATTGTGGCACTGTCGCAGTTGATTACATCTAAACCAGCTGCCCATCCTCCTGGATTATACCCAATGTCGGTTCCTCCGGTAATGGTAAAACCATCTATAGAAAGGTTTGTACTGTCGTGAGCATAGAGGGTGGTACCTCCACCCTCTCTTCCATCAACGATGGTATCCGCCGCACCCCAGACAGACTCCAGACTGAGATTATTCTTGTTACCAATCTCCGCCCCCTGGTAAGTTCCTTCATCCACCAATACCCAACTATCCCCGGCACCCGGTGTATCATCAACCGTATCCTGAATCTTATCGTAAACGGAGGCACAGCAGTTCTGACAGTAATCCGGATTCTGGCTGACAATAAAGATATTTACACGGGGATCGGTGCAACTGGAGGTAGTACCGGCGCTGTCGCCTGTGGCAGTGCCCCCGGCCTCAAAATCTCCGGTGAAAGGACAAAAATCCCTGCTGCCATCACCGCCATGAGTACGTATTAACCCCCTTTCCACAGAACCGGAAGTGGTGACATTTACCGTACCGTTTACCAGATTTGCATCACCGGATGCATGGTCCCCATCCTGAGTATAATAAGTGGTGCTTACCGAAGACCCGCCGGAGTTTTGAACGGTAACAGTCACCGCCATCGACGCGGTGGCAATAAACAGGACCGGAATAACAAATATGGAGACTATAACCAGACTGATCTTTTTTGTCTTCACCATTTTGAATCTCCTTATCTCATAGTGAACATATAAAAAAGCCGGATTACCGATTGCTAGTCCGCCTTTTCAATCAAGCTGTTGTCTGATGACGAAATCGTCCCGATAAAGGTGATCCTCTCAAAGAAGGTTATGAGCCAAGCCGAATGGATTCCATGATCTTCGATGACTGAATATCGATACTCCGCAATGTCTTGCTCTCGGTGTTCGTAGGTCATTTCCAGCAGGAATTCATCAGGAATCCTGTATTTCATGACGTCCACCCACACTCGAGACTCTGGCACTGCTGACATGACTTGATGGTGATGACAAAGTCCTCTAACCACTTTTTTAACTACTCGAACAACTCTTTCATCTTGCCCAGGATAGACTTTGTGTCTATGAAGCCCGTCAATCTCAACGGATCGCATACTCTCCACAAGCTCCCTGACGCGGCGTGTCCCATCGAGCTTGTCGAAGCTACGCCGAATGGTTGTCTCCCACAGTTCTCTTCGGCTCTCGTTCGGCTTTCCAGCTAACGCCAGGATGTTTCTAAAATATGCCTCGTCGTCTGCCCACCCGTTATTGCAGATGTTACATGATGGGATCGTCATTCGCTGAACTCGTGATTCGGATTTCGAGTCTGGATACAGATTCTTGGGAAAAACATGTTCTTTGCCTGTTGCGATTCGCTCTCCACAATAAGAACACATCTTTGAAGTAGCCAACAATCTTCCCCCTGCCTTGCATCGGACTGGCTAACGATGCGTTTCAGCCGCGCTGCCCTTCTGCGTCGGCGGCAAGCGCCTGGTTAGCCCTTCAATAGCATGTATACCCAGGCTTTACGTGAATCAAGTTTTGGGCCATACGATATAGAATTGGATCAGCCACTGACCAATACTCTTTTTCTTTTTCAATTAGCCGATTTTTGGTTTTGTCTATGATTTCAAAAAATATTTTCTCCAAGCTGGGAAGAACATCTGTAAATGTTTGATAATGGAGCATGTAATAGGAATCTTTCCACGTTTTACGATCATTTTCTATTATGTCTTTCAAGCTTTCATTTTCCCATTTAACACTAAGTAGCTGACTAAGTTCATATAGTGTTTTATATATATGGACGAAAAGAAGTTCTTCGTCTGGCTCAGCACCCATGAAACAGTCTAGTTGTTGCATACTTTGAATAAATTCTAGATAGTGTTGCCAATGGACAATTAATGTACGAATATGTGATACAAATTTTTCGTGATACTTTTCCTCGAAATAGTGGGCCAACAAAACTACTAGGCCTATATCTCTGTCTATCTTATGAGTGTCAGTAAGTTTGAAGCTCATACTGTCTTGTTTTAAGTATTTTTGGTATTGACTTCGAACTTGATTTTTTACGGGCGCAAAATATAAATTTCGGTCAGTCAAATCTGCCACAAAAAGGAATACAGGAACAGGAAGACTCATCCAGTAATGAATGGTTTCAATTGATATTCCTGAAAATGTGGATTTTTTGACTTTATTTTCAGTTTCACTCCATTCAATTTTTTCAGTGCCTTTAAGTTGTACTGATAAAAGCTCACCAGTAACCTTACCGTCGTTATTTACGAGTTCAACGTAACAATCAATTCCATAATCACGTTCAGAAACTTCACGAATGATCCATCTTGCGGGGACAGTGTTTTGAAGTATTTTCCATGAGTCAGATTCTTTGATGTGAGTATCTGGACGTTTGGGGTATCTCATCGATTTATTGGACTCCTTGGCTAACTCTGTCAATAGACCGAAATAAATTCCGTGATATTGATGTATATATATATGGCACTATTTTCGGTCTATTG
>JAUVKS010000151.1 GCA_030596145.1 Pseudomonadota bacterium
CTTTACGAGGGGACAAACGGCATTCAGGCGCTCGACCTTGTCGGCAGGAAACTGGCTCAGAACAAAGGCGCGAATGTAAAAGCCCTTTTTGACGAAATTGCCGGCACAATTGAGAAGGTCAAGAAGGTTGAAGAACTGAAGACCTACGCTGCGCACCTTGAAGAGGCCTATGGAGCCGTAGCTGGTCTGACAGAGCAATTCGGCAAGTGGGCCAAGAGCGCCGGTCTCATAATTCCCATACTGAACGCGAGACCTTACCTTATGATTCTGGGTGATCTTGCCGTTGGGTGGCAACTGATACAGGCGGCCGGTATAGCTTGTGAAAAGCTGGACGCCATTTACGAAGAAGCGGGCGCGGATGGTTCAAAGGCCGGACAGCGTGCCCTGGCGCGGGAAAATTCAGAGGTTGCATTCTATCAGGGAAAGATTGCCTCGGCGAAGTACTTTACGGCCAATATAGTTCCCACAATCAGGGGCAGGTGCAAGGCCATTAGCCTGGGAGATAAGGTTCCCATTGAGATGCTGGAGGAATCGTTTGGGTCTTAATCCTAAAACCCGGCCAGGCCGGAAAACATTGTATGTTGAATGCTAAATTTTAAATTTCGGAATTAAGTGCCTGAAAAGGAGGAATGATATGTCATATGAAATTAAAAAAGCTGCTGTCTTAGGGGCAGGAGTCATGGGCGCCGCCATTGCCGCTCACCTGGCAAACGCGGGGATTGAGTCGGTACTTCTGGACATTATACCCTTTGAATTCACCGATGACGACAAGAAAAAAGGTCTGACGAAGGAGAGTCCGGAATGGCGAAACCGCTTTGCTGCAAATGGATTGGACGGTATATTAAAATCCAAACCTGCCAGTTTCTATTCCAAAAAAAATGCCTCCATGGTCAAGATCGGAAACCTGGAGGACAATCTGGACTGGTTGTCCGATGTGGACTGGGTCATTGAGGTGGTTATCGAAAATCTGGAAATAAAACAGGACCTCTTTGCAAGAGTTGAGAAGGTAGTAAAACCGGATTGTATCGTTTCGACAAATACATCGGGGTTGCCTATTAAGGATATTACGGCCAACTTCGGCGCGAAGCTGAAGAAACATTTCCTGGGGACCCATTTTTTCAATCCTCCCCGTTATATGAAGCTTCTGGAAATCATTCCCGGCGAGGAGACGGAAAAAGAGGTGGTCGATTACATGACAAAGTTCTGCGAGGATGTCCTCGGAAAGGGTGTGGTCATCTGCAAGGACGTTCCCAATTTTATCGGCAACCGTATCGGTGTTTTCGATATCTCGAATGCGATAAAAATAATGGTGGATAAGGGGCTTACAGTAGAAGAGCTGGATGCCGTCATCGGCAAGGGTGTCGGCAGGCCGGGTTCGTCAATAGGCGGAACCATGGATCTGGTCGGTCTGGATATCGGTTATCACGTCATGGATCATCTCTATGAGGCGGTGCCGGACGATGAGATGAGGGATATGTTTCTGCCGCAGGACTTCATGAAGAAGATGATGGAGAAAAAGTGGCTGGGGAACAAGACCAAACAGGGTTTCTACAAGAGGACAAAGGATGAGAAGGGAAAGAGAGTCAAACTGGTACTTGATTATAATAAAATGGAATATGTGCCTCTCAAGAAACCAAAATTCAACTCCGTTTCCGACGCGAAGAAGATGGAAGGGGGATTTGAGGTAAAGCTGAAGGCCCTGTTCAACGGGAAAGATGTCGCCGCGGATGTGGTCAGGGAGTACCTCTGTAAGAATTTCATTTATGCCACCAACCGTATCCCCGAGATATGTGACAGTATCGTGGGGATAGATGACGCGATGCGATGGGGTTACAATCACAGGTTGGGGCCCTTTGAGACGTGGGATGCCATTGGTGTAAAAGAAACAGTAGAGATGATGAAAAAGCTGAAATTGAAGGTTCCCAAGCAGATCACCGCGATGTTGAAGGCAGGGTATGAATCTTTTTATCTCAAAAAAGAGGATGGCAGATATTACTACGATTTTGAAAAGAAGGATTATATTAAACTGGAAGAAAGTCCAAAGATAATCCTGCTTCCCTCGCTGAAGGAAAAAGAAAAGATTATCAAGACGAACCCCGGCGCAAGTCTCGTGGATATCGGAGACGGTGTTGCCTGTCTCGAATTTCATACCAAGATGAACGCAATTGATGATGATGTCATGCAGATGATCTCCGACAGTTGCGATATCGTGGAGAAGGACTTTGCGGGAATGGTCGTTGCCAACCATGGTACCAATTTCTCTGTGGGCGCCAATATATTCAAGGTCCTTGTGACGTCTCAGCAAGGGGACTGGGATATACTTGAGCAGATGGTTCGAATGTTTCAGGATGTCAATATGAAGATGAAATACCTGGAAAGGCCGGTTGTGACCGCTCCGGCAGGTATGGCTCTGGGCGGCGGCTGCGAAATTACAATGCACGGGGCAAGGGTTCAGGCCTGCGGGGAGACTTATATAGGACTGGTGGAGGTTGGCGTTGGCGTTATCCCTGCTGGAGGTGGCACCAAAGAACTGATGGTACGTTGTACCGAAGGAATACCGGACGGCGCCGTTGAAGCCGGATTAAACCTCCAGACGTTGTATGCCAAGGTCTTTGAAAATATAGGGATGGCCAAGGTGGCGACCAGCGCTGTGGAGGCGATGGAGCTGGGTTATATCAGAAAAACGGACGGCATCAGTATCAACCGAGACCACCAGATCCGGGACGCAAAGGAGGTTGTTCTCGGATTAACAAAGTTCTACAGGAAACCGAAGCCCGCTATGATTCCCGTTATGGGGGACAATTTCAAGGGCATGTGTGATGCAATTCTCTTCAATATGAGGCATGGGAATTACGTCTCTGATTATGATGTTCATGTGGTAAAGAGGCTTGCAGAGGTCATTTCAGGAGGTGATTGCGCGGAGGGTACACGAGTAACAGAACAGGAAATACTCGACCTTGAGAGGGAAGCTTTCCTGAGCCTTATGGGCGAATCGAAGACCCAGGACAGGATCATGCACATGCTGACTACCGGAAGGCCGCTGCGTAATTAAGATATTTAGGAAAGCATGTCAGGTATCCCGTTCTGTGAACGGGGATGAATAACATTCTTACAGCTTCCTCTCCCCTGGAGCTTCACCTATGTTCCCCTCCCTTTATGGGAGGGGTTAGGGGAGGGTGAGAGAGATGATTATAATGATAAGGAGGAATATCATGCATGACGCTGTTATTGTTGAATCCGTAAGAAGCCCTGGGGGACGTTATAGAAGGGGAGGGCTTGCCCAGACTAGGGGAGATGAGATAGGAATTCAGGTATTGAAGGGACTTTTGGAAAGGGTTCCCAAGCTCAAACCTGAGGATGTGGATGATGTGATTTGTGGATGCGCCTTCCCCGAGGCGGAAACGGGGATGAATTTAGGCAGGGTTGTGGCGTTAGGGGCCGGGTTGCCGATTACCGTTTCAGGGATGACGGTCAATCGTTTCTGCTCTTCCGGGCTCCAGGCGATTGCCGATGCCACGGCGAAGGTTAGCGCCGGCTGGTCTGAGGTTATTATAGCAGGCGGTTGTGAGACCATGTCTCACATACCGATGGGTGGCAGTGTTTTCCGTCCACATCCGGAATGGGGGGATTTGCCAAACACCTATGTCTCCATGGGAGTTACCGCAGAGAATGTGGCTGCGGATTATAATATCTCACGGGAAGATCAGGACAAATTTGGGCTGGAAAGTAACCGGAGAGCGCATGAGGCGATCAAGGCGGGGAAATTCAAGGACGAAATTATTCCCCTTCACGCATGGAAGTATAAAGTAGACAAGAAGGGAAAGAGGATTAAAGAAGAGGTTGTCTTTGATACGGATGATGGTGTGAGATGGCCTGCGACGCTGGAAAATATGGCAAAATTGAGATCCCCTTTCAGAGAGGGAGGATTGGTGACTGCGGCAAATTCTTCACAGATGACCGATGGAGCCGCTTTTACCCTCCTCATGTCGGCTGAAAAGGCAAAGGAACTCGGGTTGAAGCCCATAGCAAGACTGGCCTACTATGCCGTAGAGGGTTGCAAACCGGAAGAGATGGGTGTAGGCCCCTCTGTTGCGATTCCCAAAGTCCTCAAGATGGCAGGACTGAAAGAGAAAGATATTGATCTCTTTGAGATCAATGAAGCCTTCGCCTCACAGGCACTTTACTGTATAAGAAAGCTCGGGCTTGAAAAGAGATTAAAGGCTGGTGATATCAATCCAAATGGTGGTGCCATTGCCCTTGGGCATCCTCTGGGATGTACCGGTGCCAAGTTGACCGCCCAGCTTCTGCATGAACTGAAAAGACGGAAGGCGAAGAGGGGTATTGTTTCCATGTGTATAGGAGGCGGTATGGGAGCCGCGGCCATTTTTGAGATGATTTGATGTTGCTGAGAAGACAGAAAGTCTAAAAAGAGCCATGGTCCTGTTGATCATGGCTCTTTTTAATATAAACTGATATAAATGGCCGATGTTCCTAATATCCTAACAAGAAAGGAAACACAGAAACTTGATGGACTCGTAAAAAGTCGAAATATGCACAAGTTTGTCATTCACGTGTAGGCGGGAACCCAGTCTTTTCAAGTGCTTGGCCGTTTTTATGGATTCCCGCCTACACGGGAATGACAGACTTTTTGCGAATGCATAAAACTTTAAGCTTTGAAAGAAATTTGGAGGCCGATATGGGAGTAGAGTTTGAAAAAGACGGACACATAGCAAAGGTGGGTTTGAACATACCCGAAACGTTGAATGCCTTGGGACCTGACATTCTCTTTGAATTATACAAAATCTGGGAAGAGTGTCAGGAAGACGACAATGTCAGGGTCGTAATACTTTATTCGGCTTTGCCTAATATATTCTGTTCCGGTATGGATCTTAACACGGCAATAACTGTTCTGACAGCTGCCCGGAAGCCGGAAACGGAAGGTGAGGAATGGCTAATCTCTGATGACAACGCAGTTGGAAAGGCCATGCTTAAATACAAGGCGCTGGACAGGCCTGTTATAGCTGCTATTAATGGTTATTGCCTCACCGGTGGATTCGAAATGTCCATGGGTTGTGAACTCAGAGTCGCATCCGAAGATGCCGTCTTTCAGATGCGCGAAACCACTCTCGGCATAATGCCTATAGGTGGTTCC
>JAUVKS010000134.1 GCA_030596145.1 Pseudomonadota bacterium
TGTAAACAAAATAAGTCTGATCAGGAGGGCGATCAATCAAATATACCAGTGCTCCAAAGAGTAAAACCATTACGCCGATTACAATCTGGAGTTTATTGGTTTGATGAGCGGTGGCACTCAATTGTAATGAACTTTCTCGCAATACCTTCACCAGCGTTCTCCACATTTAATATGAGCGCATAACTCTGTGTGATTGATAAGGCACAATATGAAAAAGAAAGCATATTTGCTTGCTCACAAAACACCTTGCATTTATAGCACATTTTGTCTGAAAATGCTTGTTGATTTTTCATTATGTTACCCAACTATCCACACCGTATCATACAAAAGGGTTACAATAGAGAGGCAGTTTTACAGTAAGAGATGAATCTGCCACCTTTTCCTGAAGTATGTTTAGTCTTGTCCAATATATATTGTTATGGTATTCTCTAAAAAATAAACACTTTTAGTCGCAGAGGTGGATCATGAAGAAAATCTTTCTTTGTTTTGTTTTTATTTTTGCTTTTTTTATATTGCCGCAACCTGCTTTGGCGGAGACGGCACAAGAATTCGTTGAACAGGGATTTATTTTAGAAAAGCAAAGTATCTATGGGGAAGCTGTGAAAATATATACGAAGGCAATAAAAAGCGATGGAACATATGCAGATGCCTACTTCAGAAGAGGAAAAGCGCTTTTTTCCCTGAAGCCTTCCAATTGTATGGAAGCCATTAACGATTTCACTAAGGTAATAGAGCTTGCTCCTGCAAATGCGGAGGCCTATTATGAACGAGGCCTCCTGAATGCTTTTGTTATCAACAATGAACAGTCAAGATCGGATATGGAAACAGCTGCCCGTCTGGGGCACAAAGGTGCTCAAGAATGGTTAGGCCTACGGGAAAAAGAAGGGGAAATCAAAGGTGAACAGGTAAGGGCGGACATGGAAATGGCCGCCGGTTTAGATTATAAAGTTGAACCACTCATTCATTTTGACTTTAATTCATATGACATTAAATCTTCTTACTATGCTCTCCTGGATAAGATCGGTATGGCATTAAAAGAGGGTCAACCCGAAGTGGCAATCATTTTAGCAGGTCATGCGGACAGCACAGGTTCAGAAACATACAACTATCGTCTTTCCTTGAGGAGAGCAAATGCTGTAAGGAAATATCTGTTGAAAAGGCATGGTATAGCCCCCCAAAGGATCATTGTGAAAGCTTATGGAGAAAGCAAGCCTGTCGCTTCCAATGATACTAAGGAAGGTCGTTCCCTTAATCGACGCGTGCTACTGACGGGAATGGATTAAAAAGGATAGATTTATTGACGAGAAAAGAGATTTTTCTTGTAATTTATAATTCTTCCTCATAATTGTATGGTTTGCCACAGACTGTGCATTTTCCGTCAACTATTGTTCCCGTACATGTCCCATCACTACACAGGACTCTATTTTCAAAATCGGTGTCTTCTTGATTAGATTTTTCTACCACGGCACCGCAATGAAGACAGTAATTACTTTCTTCAGGAATTGTCTTTTTACATTTAGAGCACTCCATTAAGTATATCCTCCTGGGTTGAATATTTGTTTATATTAAAAATTGCCAATAATAAATAAAGACAGTTTTGATTAACTATTACGCATTCAGAGTCTCAATATATTCAGCGATGTTCTCACAGTGATCCGATATTCTTTCAAGATTCAATAACACCTCAATGAAAATCGGACCGGCTGCAACCTGACAGATTCCCATGTAAAATCTCTCTATGTGTTTTTCAGTAGCCTCTTTTACCTTAAGATTAACCTTTCTCTCCCGCTCGAAAATTGCTCTTATCTTTTCTTCATCCCTTTTTTCAAAAAGCGAGACAGCGTCATCGAGATTTTCGGTTACTAACTTTTCAATTTCTCCCAGTTCAACTTCAGCCGTTTCAGAAAACGTTGTTTTTGTTTGATGTCTGTTTTCGGACAGCTCACTCAGATTTACACAGTGATCGGCAATTCTTTCAATATCACTAACCATTGCCGCGAAAGCAAAACGCCTGTTCGACAGTTCCGGTGAAGGATGACTGCTAATTTTATACAAGTATCCGGATATTTCAGCTTGTAAATTATCAACTATTAATTCAATGTAAAGAATCTCTCTTCTTTTTCCCATGCTGAAATCTAATAGCAGCTTGAAGCTCTCGGATAACATCCTTTGAGCAAGAACAATCTCCCTCTGCAACTCTTTTTTGACACATTCCAGGGCATCTTTAGGTTTTGATAAAAACTTTTCATCAAGAAATATCGGCCAGACCGGTAGAACTTCTTCCTTGCCTGGCAGGATTCTTTCTATCAAATATGAAAATGGCTTGAGTAAGAAAATAAAAATGATGACAATCAGAAGATTAAACAGGATATGACCGAGGGCAATCTGCTGTGCGACACTTGAGGAAAAACTTTCCAGTATGCGGATAAAAACAGGTAGAATGCCAAGGCAAATTACCGCTCCGAAGAGTTTAAAGAGGAAATGGGAAAGCGCGGTCCTCTTTCCACTTGTGTTAGCGACGAGACCTGCCAGAAGGGCCGTAACTGCTGTGCCTATATTTGCCCCGAAAACAATGGGAAGAGAATTGTCAATGGTCATTAACCCCTGCTGGGCAAGAATAACAAGAATACTGATCGGTATGGCTGAAGCTTGAACAATTGCCGTAAAGAGCAGGCCAACAGCAACGCCGAGCAGCGGGTTTTTTGTTTCCTGAAAAAAATTAATAAAGGCTGGACTATTTTTCAAAGGAGCAGTTGCCTGGCCTGCTATACTCAAACCAAAGAATATCAGGCCAAAATAGAACATTGCTTCACCGATTGATTCCCACTTCCCTTTTCCTGTAAGCCACAGGATGCCACTGAAAATTATGAAAATGGGGGAGATATCGGTAAACTTCCAGACTACGAGTTGTACGGTGATGGTTGTTCCGATGTCAGCACCCAGGATTACACCCAGAGACTGGTAAAAGCTGATCAAACCAGCACTGACCATCCCGACGGTCAGAACAGAAGTTGCTGAACTGCTCTGAAAAAGAATGGTTGAAATCGTTCCGGTAATTACGCCGTAAATCGGTTTTTCGATCGCGTATTTAAAATATCTGCGGAGCCGGATGTTACTGAAAAGTTTTTGCACCTCGGCGCTCAACTTAAACATCCCAAATAAAAAAAGGATCAGACCGCTTGTGAAAAGTACGATTTCCTCGATCATGTTACAGTCTTCATCCCCCTGTTGATTGCTAAACGGTTATTTATTTTATCATAACACCGCATGATTTAGAAGCATTTAAAATTGAACGGTTTGTCCGTTGAAACCGTATTGACTCAAAAAAGTAATCTCAGGTAGCCTGAAGCGCGAAATCCCTGCCCTGTGCTGGACGCTGAAAGAGGGTGTGAATCCCGGATTCACCCTGTTCGATCTTGCCGATAGACTGCGCAGCCGCGGCTGGCAGGTGCCCGCTTACTCGATGCCAGCGAACAGGGAAGATCTTGTAATTCAGCGGATTTTAGTGCGTCATGGGGTCAGTCGTGACTTGGGCGACATGTTGATTGGCGATATCCGGCGGGCAAGACTAAGAATACTCCCATTTACGAAAGTTAACCAGAATGCCCCGTCCTGTGGACGGGGATGAATGGTTCTATCTAATATTAAGAAATCGCAGTGGCTTTAGCCTTGAATTCGACTATCCCCGCCTTGTAGGCGGGGATAGTCGAATTCAAGAGATTTCTTTACTGTCATTGTCGTTTCCTTATCATCCAGCGAAGAAAACGCACCCATGTGTTCCAGCGTGCTGGTTTAGCTGGTGGCCTGCCGCTCAGTTCACTTTCCGCCTTGTCCAGAGCATCCTCCAGCAATGCGTCATGCAGTGGTCCGATAATAACGTGCCACTTTAACCAATTCCTGAAATCGCACTCGGCATCAACCACGTGACGAAGTACAGGATATGCGTCCCCGGAGACAACCTCGAAAAAATGGTGGCCATCTATCCCGGCGGCTAATCCCTTGCCATCGAATTGGAATACCACCCTGCGTCCCGGGACATATTCAGAGACACTGTAGGTGACCGGTCCATGACCGCCGTTTACCCCTTCACAGAGGGGTGAATCAAACTTCATAGCAGGCCATCGATCCCACGGCCAAAGCCGGTCATCCGGCCCCGAAAGGCTGTCGAGAACAGTACCGACGGTCCCGGGTGATGCTTGAATCTGCCTTTCATGTACGTTATATATTTTCATAAATACCTCCCAAGGATTGCAAGGTAGGTTTTTCGCACAAGCTCGTCAACACTGACAGGCGGCAGTCTGCCGGCCTGAAGATGTCTCCGCACGGCTGCATACGGAACGTCGATCAGGGTAAAGGTGATTCGAATCAGGGATTTCTTTGTAACTCGACCGAAAAGCCGTCTGGTAAACTTACGAAGTCCTTTATCGAGTTCTTGAGTAAGTTGCCTGGCTCGCTCCTTGATCTCATCCGGCCATTCGCCGGATGTAAGCTCTTCACGTCTGTAAAGAAGCAAGACACGCCCCTCATTCGGGTGTTTCCGTACCCAGTTTAATGTATGGAGGGCTGCCTGAAGCCCATCACCTTGATCAAGCGCTTCAAGAAACCCTTGCTGAAACGATTCGACCAGGCGCAGCCATAACTCGGCAAGAAGTATTTCCCGGGAAGCGAAGCGGTGGTAAACTGATCCAATGGGTGCATTAATCTGTCCGGCTATTGAGCCCATAGTGATCGCACCGGGGCCTTGTTCCGCCGCAAGTTTCAGCGCCGCATCTACGAACTGGTTTTTTGTAAACTGTGCCTTTCGTCCCATATTAGAATATGTATTCTAATATAAGTATTCTAATATGTCAAGGGATATTTTTATCTGGAAGTACGTGTGGGAAAGGAGGGGGGTATATCTTCGATAGGTCAATTATTTTTCAGACAGTGCTTTTCGATATTCCTTTACCAGAAACTCCTTGCTAATCCCATGGTCAATAAAATCCCAGGGGAGGATCTCATCGAGATCCTTCTGGCGGTAGACATAAAAATCGGGGTTGATATTGACCTCCTTGAAGGCACGGGGCCAGTTGCCGTTATTTTTATGTACAGTCAGAAGGATCTTCCCAACCAGCCTGTCGCCCAGGGAGAGAAGGGCCTGGACATAGTTCCATTTAGGGATGTCGTGTATTACCTTTATGGATGATTCCTTTCTCAAAGCCGCATTTATCCTTCTGATCTTTTTTCTTACCAGATTTGTGTCCTCAAGGCTATGCCATTGAAATGGGGTGGCCGGTTTGGGAATAAATTGATTTATACTAAGCGTAATTCTCCTGAACTTCTTTTTTCCCGCCGTATGTTTGATCGCGTGATATTTGATCCTTTTGGAGAGGTCGATAATCGCGTCTATATCCTCCGTGCTTTCGGTAGGGAGACCCACCATGAAATAAAGCCTTATATTCGAGATGCCATTTTCGATTAACGATTCCACACTACCCATAATATGGGATTCCGTAATCCCTTTGTTGATTACGTCTCTCAATTTCTGAGAACCTGCCTCCGGCGCCAGTGATATCGTTTCTACTCCGGTTTCCCGGAGCAGTTTCGCCATTTCACGATTCAGTCTATCCACTCTGAGAGAACCGATGGATACCTTTCCTTTCTTTTCCAGTATTGACCGGCAGAGTAGA
>JAUVKS010000217.1 GCA_030596145.1 Pseudomonadota bacterium
TCTCCAACTCGTGGCCCAGAATTCGGAATTGGTCTTGCTTGATGAACCGGAATCGGGTGTAGACTTGGAGAATATTAAGGTGATTGGAAATGTAATAAAGAACCTTCTTCAGAAACATCTTCGACGGCAAAGAGTCAGGGCGGGACTTGTCATTACACATACGGGCCTCATACTCAATTATCTTGAGGCGGACAAAGGACACATGTTGCTTGATGGAGGAATGAGGTGTGAAGGCAATCCCAGGGAGATGTTTGAAGCGATCCAGAATTTTGGCTATGAGGAGTGTGCAAGGTGTCAGAGATAAAGGGAAAAGCAGAGGCCGCGGCAAGCAAAAAAGCACTGTATGGATCTGATATTGATCTCTCCACCTTTAAGGGAGATACATTGGTTCATGATTATAATCCGGACATGTCCGGATTTTCTCAAGAGGAAAGGAGAAATTTTGCCGAGGTGGGGATAGTAACTTCGGGAGAAGAAAGATCAGGGAGTTTTTTACTGATGGACCATTCACCGGTTCATTGCTCCATAGGTCAGGAAGGCGTTGAGCTACTCTCCATGGCCGATGCCCTTGAAAGGTATGATGGCCTTAAAGAGTACTGGTGGAAGGCGGTTGATGTGGAAACGGACAAATATACCGCGCAGGCTGAAATTGATTTTAACAATGGTTATTTTGTCAGGGTGGAGGCGGGAGTTAAAGCGACTTTCCCGGTTCAGGCATGTCTTTATATAGGTAAAGAGGGGATTGCCCAGAATGTCCATAACATGATTATTGTGGAGGAGGGATCGGAGCTTCATCTTATTACGGGATGTACAACAGCACCCCATCTCGAGAAAGGACTCCATATTGGAGTCTCAGAAATTTATGTGAAGAAGGGGGCAACGCTTACCTCTACCATGATACATAACTGGGGGGAGGAAGTTGTCGTCAGACCGAGAACGGTTGTTGTGGTGGAAGAAGGGGCGACATTCATGTCAAATTACGTTTGCATGAAACCGGTCAGGTCTGTACAAATGTATCCCGTTGTCAGGCTGTTAGGGAAGAATGCTGTGACAAGGCTGAATAGCATTCTGGTTGCGACAAGGGGATCAGAAATGGACGTAGGGGGAAGCGTTTCCCTGGAAGCGACAGGTACAAGGGCTGAGATAATATCGAGAACCATTTCGACGGGGGGAAATATTATAGCACGAGGGCAACTAATAGGTTACGAACCGGGCGTGAAGGCGCATCTTGAGTGCAACGGGTTGATGCTTTCTGAGGAGGGGTCTATTCGTGCCATTCCGGAACTTGATGCCAGGGTTGCCGGTGTGGAGATGTCCCATGAAGCGGCAGTGGGTAAAATATCCCAGGAGCAGATAGAATATCTCATGGCGCGTGGGTTAAACGAAGAAGATGCTACCGCCCTTATTGTAAGAGGATTCCTTAACGTTAAAATGGAAGGTCTTCCCGAAGAACTGCAAAGAGAGATAGACAAAATCATTTCAGAAAGCGAAAAAAGCATCCTTTGAAAGAGCTTCGAAATTCCAACAGAGAAGCCTCTTAAAAATGTAGTGCAGTCCTTGTTTTTTCAAGACCTCATTTTATTATGCCAAAATTATATGATTATACGGGAGTTATCCATTTCCATTCAGAGTATTCCTATGATGGGCGTATTCCCATGTCTGAAATTGTGGAGGCAGCAAGAGAGAACAATCTAGATTTTTTGATGCTGACGGATCATTCCACCCTTGAAGCGAGAAGGGAAGGCTTTGAAGGGTGGCATGGAGATACGCTGCTCATTGTGGGACAAGAGATTGCTCCACGCTTTAATCATTATCTCGCCTTTGGCATTGATGATCCGATAGTTGTTGACGAAAACGAGGAGAGCGAACCACAGGCGTATATTGACGAGGTCAGGAAAAAAGGGGGAATAGGCTTCATTAGCCATCCCGATCACCAGGGAACAGAAATGTTTCACGTGAAACATTTTCCGTGGCTGGACTGGACGGTTTCCGGTTACGCCGGAATGGGGATATGGGACTTTATGACTGATTGGCAATTCTCTCTGAAAGGATATTTAAGTGCATTATTTAGTTACTTCTTTCCTGCCTATGTCCTTCGCGGGCCGAAGGAGGTCACTCTGAATCGGTGGGACAGTCTCAACCAGAACAACAAGGTTGTGGGTATTGGAGAGCTTGATAATCATGATACCGTGGAAAAATTCTTTGGCTTGAACTTTAAAATTTTTCCCTTTAGGAAGGCATTCAAATTTGGCCGAACTCATTTATTGACAGAGATGCCTCTGGTAAAAGATAACAAAAAAGATCAAGAAACGCTCTTGGCTGCCCTCAAGAATGGGCGTGCATATATTGCCATGGAATACTTCAGGAAGGCAAAAGGTTTTTCGTTTGTTGTTACGGATGGCAGCAGAGAGTCTACTATGGGGGACGAGTTCCTTCTGGACAGACAGGCTGTGCTTAAGGTTGAGCTACCCGGTAAGGGCAAAATTCGTGTCGTCAGAGACGGTAATCTCTTTGGGGAAGAAATTGGCAGAGTTATGAAATGCAACATAGAAAAAAAGGGAATCTATCGGGTTGAAGTGTATCTCAAAGTCTTAGGGAAATACCGACCCTGGATATTTTCCAATCCGGTTTATGTTAGATAACATGTAACTACTCAGGTATGATATATTTTACCGCCGTTTTGTCATTCCCGCGCAGGCGGGAATCCAGTCTTTTTACGAATACACCAAGTTTCACTTTTTATTTATTTGTCTCTGCGTTCTCTGTGACCTCTGCGGTGAGTAGTTACGTCATTAGAAATAATAATATATTGAACGGTAATCATCTATGTTCTCTCCATCTTCTCTCAGCCTTTTCAGGTAATCGTAAATGGATATATCGGTGTAAAGATAATCTTTGGAGGTTGTGAGTTTCGTTTCCCATGAGTAAAACCTGTAAATCCTTCGACCATCGGGC
>JAUVKS010000216.1 GCA_030596145.1 Pseudomonadota bacterium
CAGAGGAGATAAAAACAGTTTATAAATCAGTTCTCCCTTAAAGGAAAACAGCATTATCCCTTCAACATCCTCCATGTCCAGTATGTCATTAAACAGCTTCTTCATTTTTCTACTCTTAAACTGGCTTTTTTATATCAAGAAATGATCAACAGGACACCGGCTTACTCGCTCAAGATAGTAATAATTCTATCCCGAGGGCATTTGGAGTTAACCAAAAGTACGGAGGTTTTGTATCCTGGCAACAGGATGAGATCGTTAGGTTCGCTCCGATCAAGATAGGCAAGCTTCAACTTCCCGGCGCCGAAGAATGCCCCCATCCTTGATATTTGCGCCATAAAACCGTCCCATGAATTGTCCTGGTATATATCCTCCAATCCGCACCTTTCGCCGATTTCCTTTTTCAGCCTGGTTTGAATACTAATTAAGGGGTCCGGCGTTTCGGGTTCCAATTCTTCAGACAGTTCCTCGATTTCCTCTATTTCTTCCTCAACAACTTCCGGCTCTTCTGGCTCTTCTGCCTCGCCGGCCTCATCCTTTAAGCGCATGGCCTCCAGGAGAATAGCATTAATGTCCCGGTGGACCTTCTGTTCTTTCTGACGGCATTCATTCTGGATGGAAAGGTTGACCTCATCCCACGAGAAGATCTTATATGCCGCTGCCTCCCCTTTTAGACCGTCAGTTCTGGCATCAAACAGTTCACCATCGCAGAAAAAGAGCACTCCCTGTTTACCTGATGTTTTGTCAAACAACCGGATGGTGCATGTCTTCTGTTCCATCTCTATCAGTTGTAAGAACATGCCTGATGAAATACTGTGTAAAGTCCCACCCTCCGACTCTTTTCTCAGAGTCGCCAATACTTTCTTGGCCAGATCGTCTATCATAAAAGGTTTTTCAACATACCCGACGGCGCCTACTTCCTGGGCCAACTTTTCCATCTCGGGTGTGCTGTACCCGGTCATGATGATTACCGGTATGTCCGGATATTGTTCCATGATTTTAGATAGCAGGGCAAAGCCATCCATCCGTGGCATTCTAAGGTCAGTGATCACGAGTGAGATGGTCTCCTTCTCAAGCTTTTCTGTAGCGGCCAGACCATCCCCTGCCATTAATACAGAAAAGGTCGCAATATATTTCTCAAAGCCTTCCTTAAGGGAGAGTAGCATCTCCTGATCATCGTCAACAATCAGCACCTTTTTTATCATTTAATCTCCTCGCCAAGCTCAGCTCGTGAGGCTTTATCGATATCCACTATCTTTATTCCAGCAACATAATCCATAGCCCTATATTTTTTAATGCCTCCTATTTTTTTTACAATGGCATTTAATTTCTGGATTTGGTCGTGCACCTTCACTATTTTTTGATGATTACGGTCATCAGGGTGTAAGTCTGATAACACTTCACTTAGTAAATTATTAATTATTGTAAGAGGCTGATTAAGGCTGTGTGCCACACCTCCAGCCATCTCCAGAACCCCTTTAAATTTTTCCTTGGTCGATCGCTCTTTATTTTCGATTTTTTCCGTTATATCCCGTACTAATCCGTCTAAGAACACCACTATACCGTCATCATCAAAAACTGCCCTGGCCGTTACCGCGCACCATATTGGGGCACCATCATTTTTCTTGAAGGGGAGAGAGAGCTCTTCAACATATCCCTGATCCAAGACTGCCTTTATCAAGGCGCCCCTATCCTGTCTGACACGATATAAATTGATTTCCGGGTAACCGATCAAATCACCTGCGGCATCGAATCCGAAGATGCTGGCAAAGGCCTTGTTTGCAAAAATAAATTTGCCTTCCAACGTTGTTCGGTAAAGCCCCACCGGAAAACTATCGAGGAAGTCTGAGTATCTTGGCGATTTATCAATAGCAATATGAGGGGAAGCGCCTGCCATCATTTATCAACCTGAATATTGTCCGAAACTGCGACGAAAATGCCATAGGATGGGGGTATAAGTAAGGCTCGCAAGGCCATTGAATGTATCAGTAATTGATACCGAACCCCTCGAGTTCTTTCGCATACTTTTGAGACCACGGGGCCAGCCTATCCGCGAGCATTGGCAGTATCCCGAGTTCACCTGCCAGATCTTCCACAGACTCAATCAGCGCGTTTACCAGGTCTTCATCGCTGGCATCACCTGAAAATGTGATCTTCCGATCAGAGTATATAAATTCACCTGCAAAAGGATCAAGGAATACATACTTGTCGGCTTTTTCGACTAATTTCTTTCTCAACAGGGTATTGAAGTCTGTCTTTATCTTCTTTTTGGATGAGATCATCCTTTCGAATATGCCCAACAATTCTTCAAGTGCTGTGAGGACATTGGCCGAGGATTCTATTCCGATTTCTATCGGCTCACTTGCCTCTTCTCCCTTTGTCAAGGTAATCTCGCTGACATGAAAGACTCCACCCAATTTCCTTGTTTTCTCAATAAGTAGTTTCTGGCTTTCTTTTGACCCGTTCAATTCCCCTTTCCCCCGGGAATAAGAACCGCCTATGATCTCTCCGTTATTATAGAAGATGAGACCACCTTCTTCCCCGTTGTTGATGGAAATATCGATATACCCCGTGAGCTTTTCGGCTCCCATCTTTTTTATCAGCCCCTCAAGGTCGGTAAATTCCGTACTTAGGTTCTTGTAGATTTTCTTTGCGCCACGTACATTGGCCCAGAAGTAAATGTTATATGGATCAATTCCATATATATCTATGACAAAACTATTGTCACCTGCCGCGTCCATGAGGCGTTTTACCGCTGTTTTGCCTCCGAACTCTCCGTCTTTATCCTGTAGAACTCCGTCCAGTATTTCTTCTTTATCAAAGAAAATTGCGCCTTCTTCTCCGGGACCTTTTAAATAGATAGCTCCTGAGCCCAGTTCTCCCTGATAGTGTTCAATCAATTTTCTTATGTCGAGATAATAGCTGTTCAGATTTTCAATATCAGGCTTTTCTTTAGGAAT
>JAUVKS010000026.1 GCA_030596145.1 Pseudomonadota bacterium
TACCATTTTGGGAATGAATCTGTCTCACGGCGGCCATCTCTCACATGGAAGTCCCGTAAATTTCTCTGGAAGACTTTACAATGTCGCCTTCTACGGCGTGGATAAAAAAACAGAAACCATAGATTTCAATGAAGTGGAAGCCCAGGCGGAGAAACATAGACCAAAAATAATCGTGGTTGGGGCGAGTGCCTATCCGAGAACTATAAACTTTGAGCCTTTCAGGGAAATAGCGGACAAGGTAGGTGCGGTCATCATGGCGGATATCGCTCACGTTGCAGGTCTCGTGGCAGTCGGCATTCATCCTACACCAATTCCGGTTTGCGAGTTTGTCACCACGACTACCCATAAGACCCTGCGGGGTCCAAGGGGAGGTCTTATTATGTGCAAGGAAGATTTCGCCAAGGTCCTGAATAGTCGCGTGTTTCCCGGAAGTCAGGGAGGACCTCTTATGCACGTCATTGCTGCCAAGGCTGTGGCGTTAAAGGAAGCTCTGACCGATGAGTTCAAGGTTTATCAGTCACAGATTGTGAAGAATGCCAGAGCTATGGCAGATGAGTTAATCTCTCTTGGATTTCGCCTTGTCTCGGGAGGAACGGACAATCATCTTTTCCTGATTGATCTCACTGATAAGGGGGTTACTGGAATGGATGCCGAGGAAGTTCTTGATCGGGCCGGCATAACGGCTAATAAAAACACCATCCCCTTTGATACACAGGGCCCCCAGATTACAAGTGGGATCAGGATTGGAACGCCAGCGATCACGACAAGAGGGATGAAAGAAGAAGAAATGAAAATCATAGCTCGTCTTATCTCCGACACTCTAAAGGACATTCATAACGAAAAGCGGGTGGTGGAGATAAGGGAAGAAGTAAGATCTCTCTGTGAAAAATTCCCCCTTTACGATAATAGAGTTTAAAGTCCAGAGTTCAAAGTTTCAGTTCACTACAGGGAGCACAGAGAGAGATCAGGAGAACAAATTCAATGAGCATAAAACCGGCAACTCAGAACTCGGAACTCAAAACTCGGAACTCAGAACTCGGGACCGGAGTTGATCGACCGGGCTGGGATGAATATTTTGGGGACATTGCAAAACTTGTGTCGAGGCGTTCCACATGTTTGAGGCGCCACGTAGGTGCCGTTTTAGTGAAAGATAAAAGGATACTGGCTACAGGGTACAATGGTGCACCGACAGGGGTTCGCCATTGTGCGGAAACTGGATGCTTGCGGGAACAATTGAATATCTCTTCCGGTGAACGACATGAACTTTGCCGAGGATTACATGCGGAACAGAATGCAATCATTCAGGCTGCACTCCACGGAGTCAGTACTAAAAACGCTATGATTTACTGCACAAATCACCCCTGTATAATATGTTCAAAGATGATAATAAATGCAGGGATAACCGGTATCGTTTATCAGGAAGGTTACAGTGATAAATTGGCGGAGGCGATGTTGAAAGAGGCGGGCATCAAGGTGTCAAAATTGACGTCGTTGTAAAAAGTCCACCTGCTGCGTTGCGCTGCATCCTTCGTCACAGCAACGTGTTTTTATGTACGATTCATTCCTCAGGGTTTGCGCGTCTTGCATCTGGAGCTTATTTCTTTGCTGTCTAAAATTCGACTCTTCGCAAATTTATCAAAATTATGAAATGTCCTTTTTGTTCAAATGCGGAAAACAAGGTTATTGATTCCCGAATAAGCAAGGATGGCAACGCTATCCGGAGGAGAAGGGAATGTATCGCCTGTGGAAAGAGGTTTACCACTTATGAGTTTGTGGAGGAAAGCCTCCCAATGGTCGTAAAAAAAGATGGCAGAAGAGAGGCCTTCGATAGGACGAAGATACTTTCCGGCATAAAAAAGGCGTGTGAGAAACGCCCCATCAGTATAGATGTTATCGAAAATATAATTGAGAGAATTGAACAGACCTGTCAGGAATTTCCGGCAAAGGAAGTTCCCTCATCTGTTATAGGAGAGAAGGTTATGTCAGAACTTCACAATCTTGATGGGGTGGCCTATGTGAGATTCGCATCGGTATACAGACAGTTTCGGGATATCAATGAATTTCTGGATGAACTGAAAGACCTCTTGAATGTGGAAGAAAAGAAGGAGGAATAAACTGTTGTTGGTTCGATTGGTTCAACTAATCAACTAATGAAACTAACAAAACCAATAAAACAGGAATATAAAATGTTCACCGGTATAATAGAAGAATTCGGAGTTATCAGGAAGATGACCAGGAAGGGAGAAGATGCCCTGCTGGAAATAGATACTTCCATGAACCTTGATGATGTAAAGATTGGGGACAGCATTGCGGTAAGCGGGGCGTGTCTTACAGTTACTGCCAAAACGGACAATAGTTTTGCCGTGGATGTTTCAGCAGAAACGCTGTCAAAGACAACCCTCAGGACGTTAAAGGGGGGAGACAGGGTAAACTTGGAAAAGGCCTTAAGGGCGAACGGTTTTTTAGGTGGTCACATCGTCCTGGGACATGTTGACTGTATCGGGAAAATCTGCGAAAAGGTCGCAAAATCAAACTCACTGATGTTTGGTTTGGAGATAGATACAGCATTCAGCAAGTACCTGGTGGAGAAAGGGTCGGTAACCGTGGACGGAATCAGCCTTACGGTAAATAAGTGTGAAAAGAACAGATTTTATGTTAACATTATTCCCTACACTGCCCAGGCTACAACCCTGAAATTTAAAAAAGTGGCCGATCCGGTAAATATAGAAACGGACATACTGGGCAAGTACGTAGAAAAACTACTGCGCCAAGGCAGTGGAATTGATATATCATTTTTAGCCGAGCATGGATTTGCTTAAAAGAGGAGAAGGAAGAGTAAAATGGGTGTTAGCACAATAAATGAAGCTATTGAAGATATTAAAAACCGTAAGATGGTCATTCTGGTGGATGATGAAGATAGAGAGAACGAGGGAGATCTCTGCATGGCGGCGGAGCATGTCACTCCGGAAGCAATCAACTTCATGGCAAAATATGGCAGGGGATTGATATGCCTTTCCCTTGATAATGAAATTGCCGACAGGCTAAATCTTTCTTTTATGGTACCTGACAACAGGTCCCGTTTCGGAACAGCCTTCACTGTGTCGATTGAGGCCAGGCACGGTGTTACTACGGGAATTTCTGCCGCTGACAGAGCGACAACGATACTGGCAGCTGTTGCCGATGGTGCCAAACCGGATGATATTGTTAGTCCGGGACATGTGTTTCCTATCCGTGCCAAGAAAGGAGGTGTCCTGGTAAGGACCGGCCAGACGGAAGGCTCTGTTGACCTGGCACGATTGGCTGGATTGAAATCTGCGGGTGTCATCTGCGAGATCATGAAAGAAGATGGCACCATGGCAAGGATGCCTGATCTGGAGATCTTTGCGAAAAAACATGATTTGAAAATAGTAACTATTGCTGATTTAATCGATTTCAGGATGCAGAACGAATCCCTCGTCAGAAGGGCCGCAACTGCCACTCTTCCCACCAGCTATGGGGGGGAGTTCGATGTTATAGTTTATGAAAATGATGTGGATGACATGAAGCATGTTGCCCTGGTCAAGGGTGACATCGAGCCGGAGGATGAAGTGCTGGTGAGGGTCCATTCGGAGTGCTTGACGGGGGATGTTTTCGGTTCAGAGAGGTGCGACTGTGGCGACCAGCTTCATGCCGCCATGGGAATGGTGGAGAAAGAGGGTAAAGGGGTCATAGTATACATGCATCATGAGGGAAGGGGAATCGGCCTGACGAACAAAATAAGGGCCTATCATTTGCAGGAACATGGAAGGGATACAGTCGAGGCAAATATCGAACTCGGGTTTAAAGAAGACCTGAGGGACTACGGAATAGGTGCCCAGATACTCGTCGATTTGGGTGTGAAAAAGATGAGATTAATGACAAATAATCCCAAAAAGATTGTTGGGCTTGAGGGTTACGGTGTGACAATCACCGAGAGAATTCCTGTAGAAATCAAGCCAACCCAGAATAACATCAGGTATCTTACGACAAAGAAGGAAAAGATGGGACATCTGTTGGATGTATAAAAAAAGAAGCCAGGAGACAGAATTCAGGATTCAGAAGGGAATCGAATTTTTATATTCTAAACCCCGGCTTCTGATTTTTGAAATCTATTTTAATAGAGAAATGGAGAGATATGGTGATGCCAAAGATTATTGAAGGAAAAATTTTAGCGAAGGGTATGAAGTTTGGCTTGGTGGCCAGTCGGTTTAATGATTTCATATGCGGAAGGCTCATAGACGGCGCTGTAGATGCTCTTAAAAGGGCGGGAGCAGACGAGAAAGATGTACAGATCGTAAAGGTTCCCGGTGCTTTTGAGATACCGCTTACAGCCAAGAAACTTGCAAAGAGCGGGAAATTTGATGCTGTCATATGTCTTGGGGCGGTGATAAGGGGAGCCACTCCTCATTTTGAGTACATCAGTGCCGAGGTTTCCAAGGGAATTGCTCTTGTTTCATTGGAGACTGAAATTCCTATTGCCTATGGAGTCATTACTACAGATACGATTGAACAGGCGATAGAGAGGGCCGGTTCAAAATCGGGCAATAAGGGATGGGACGCCGCAATCTCTGCTATTGAGATGGTCAATCTTTTCAAGGAGTTGTAACAATGTCCTGGCCGCTTATAAATCAGAGGGATTGATGGGTACAAGGAGAAAGGCAAGAGAAGTTGCCCTACAGGTTCTTTATCAGATTGATGTGTTAAAAGTTGATGTTAAGGAGGCTACCCAGCTTTTCTGGAGCAACTTTAAGGCACCGGAGGAGACGAAAGAATTCTCTTCTATATTGATAGAAGGGACCTGTAACCACAGGGAAGAGATAGACAGGCTTATCAGCAGTTGTTCTGAACACTGGTCTCTCAAAAGGATGGCGAAGGTGGACAGAAACATCCTCCGAATGGCCACCTATGAGCTTTTATATTGCCATGACATCCCTTACAAGGTAATCCTTAATGAGGCGATAGATCTCGGGAAAGATTATAGTTCAGAAAATTCGAGCTCTTTCATAAATGGGATTCTGGATGCCTTATATGCGAAATTGCAAAGGGAAAATGAAGATTAGGATATCAATAGAACCGCCGGAAGTCTTGAATCATGAGAGTTTAGTTTTTGGATTCTTTTCCGATGAAAGGCCTCCGAGAGGTTACTGTGGCCTTATTGATTGGCGTTTCAATGGTATGATTTCAACAAAGATTGCAAAGGGTAAAATTGCCGGCATCTTTATGGAAAAAGTTCTTATTGCACCTCATCAGCGAATTCCCTCCTCGAAGGTTTTACTTTTTGGTTTAGGAAAATCTGCCGAGCTGACCTATGATGCATTGTACATGGCAGGATATGATATTTCGCAGACAATCACAAAAATGGGTTGCGTTGACTTTGCTTTTGATATCCCGGCCATCGGTAGGTGCAACCTGGAAGTACCACTAGTTACGGAGGCCATGATTGCAGGGTGCTTTGATTTTCTTTCAAAAGATATCAAAAAATTGAATTCAGTTTCACCCTGTGTGCTGAGTGATGAATCCTGTTTTGACGAAGTTGTTCTCGGCCTGCAAAAATTTAAGGTGCGTGTCAAAAATGAGGCCAAGATTGATATTGTAAGCAGTTAAGGTTAATTTTGGAGGCTGTACAGAGGTGAGAATAATAATAATAGGGGCAGGTGAGGTCGGCTATAACATAGCGGATATCCTTTCCAAAGAGGGTAACGACGTTGTCATCATAGATAGAGACGAAAAACAGTTAAAGATGGTTTCTGAGAGTCTGGATGTACAGGCAATCCTGGGTAGCGGGAGCAGTCCGTATGTCTTGAAAAAGGCCAATCTGGATCGTTCTGATATGATTGTTGCTGTAACCGATAGTGATGAAACAAATATGATAGCCTGTCTGCTTGCAGCGACACAGTCAAAAGTGCCTCTTAAGATCGCAAGGATAAGGAATCCGGAACTGAACGGAAATTCTGTCCTCTTCGACAAGAACCATCTCAATATAGACCTGTGTATAAATCCGGAGCGTGAAGCGGTAAAAAATGCCGTGAATCTTATGGCGTTTCCCGGTGCCTCAGAAATTATCGATTTTGCCGGGGGACGTATTCAGCTTGTTGGGTTTAGTATAGATGCCGATTGTATCGCAATAGGGGAAAAACTTAGCGGACTCAAAGAAATGAGTGGTGGAAAGCAAGTTTTGATTGTATCCATCACTAGGGGAGAGAAGCTGATTGTACCGACTGGTGATTCAGTCATCAAGGAAAATGATTATCTTTTTGCTGTGGCGGAATCAACCGACGTCAGGGATGTACTTAAATTCTTCGGAAAAGATATAGATCCTCCTAAGAGAATCATTATAATGGGAGGGGGAATTACAGGTCTCATGCTATCTGAACTGCTTGAAAAGAACGGCATTTCCACCAAGATCATCGAAAAGAGACAGGACAGATGCGAAATCCTGGCCTCCAAATTAAATAAAACCGTCTGTCTCCATGGGGACGGGACAAGTCAGGAACTCCTGAGGGAAGAGAACATCCAGGATACAGATTATTTTATTGCAGTGACAAATGATGAAGAGGCAAATATTCTGGGTGCACTTCTTGCGAAGCAGCTTGGGGCCCAAAAAGTAATGTCTCTGATAAACAGGGTGGACTATGTTCATCTTATTTCTACAGTTGGAATAGACGGTGTCATAAACCCGAGACACGCCGCAATCAGCAAAATATTGCATTACATAAGAAAAGGTAAAATCGTTTCAGCCACCCCTTTGTACGATGAAAGGGCGGAAATCTTCGAAGTTGTCGCTTTAGAAACGTCAGAAATTACGAATAAGCCCTTCAAAGACATAAAATTTCCCAAGGGTACGATAGTAGGTGCCATCATGCGAGGAGATGAGGTCATCATTCCAGGGGGTGACTCCGTTGTCCTTCCAGGAGACCATGTTGTAATCTTCACACTTCGTAGTGCGATCTCGAAGGTGGAAAAGATTCTTACCGTCAAGCTGGATTATTTTGAATGAAGGCAAAACACATCTTCTACATCTTGGGGGCATTTCTCTTCTTCTTAGGTCTTACCCTTCTCTTCCCCATAGGCTGGTCTGTTTACTTTGGAGAGGGTGATCTCACTGCCCTTGTCCTATCCCTACTGATAACATCTACAACAGGCGGCTTTTTTTATTTTTCCTTCAGGCCGCGCGAGAAAAGAATATCTTTAACCCACAAGGAAGGTTTTGTAATTGTAACTGCCGGATGGGTTCTCGCTGCCGCATTCGGGTCTCTTCCCTATCTTATATATGGAATCTTCCCCACTTTTGGCGATGCGTTTTTTGAATCCATGTCCGGGTTTACAACCACCGGGGCAACGGTTATCACAGACATAGCAAACATTCCCCATGGCATCCTCTTGTGGCGTTCCCTTACACAGTGGCTGGGGGGAATGGGGATTATTGTGTTATCAATAGCCATTCTTCCGCTCCTCGGGGTGGGTGGAATGCAGCTATACAAAGCGGAACTGCCAGGCCCAGTGAAGGATAAGCTTAAGCCTCGCATAGCAGAAACGGCCAGGATTCTCTGGATCGTTTATGTCATTATCTCAACAATCGAATTTATCCTTCTCCTCTTAGGAGGAATGAGCGTTTTTGATTCCATCTGTCACACCTTTACAACAATGGCTACAGGCGGTTTCTCCACAAGTGACGCCAGTATAGCCCATTTCCACAGCGCATATATAGATGCCGTAATCACCGTATTCATGCTGATAGCCGGGATTAACTTCTCCCTTCACTATAGTATCCTGACAGGAAACTTTAAGACATTCTTTAAAAACAGCGAGCTCCGTTTCTTTTTCGCCGTTGCACTCATCACAACAATCGTAGTGACTTTGAACCTGCGTCTTAATCTATTTGACGAGATGGCGAAATCTTTCCGCTATGCCTCTTTTCAGGTGGTTTCCATATTAACAACAACAGGTTATGTGACGAACGATTTTACCGACTGGCCTGCGCTTTCTAAGATTATATTACTTCTATTAATGTTTGTGGGGGGATCAGCAGGTTCCACCGGCGGAAGCATAAAGTGCCTGAGGATACTCCTTATTATAAAACACAGTTACAAGGAACTATACAGGCTTGTACATCCCCATGCTGTGACTACGGTTAAACTCGGGAAAGACATCGTATCCGCGGAAATAATGGGGAGTATCTGGGGCTTTTTCATTCTCTACCTTTCGTTGACTGTTGCTGCCACCCTCATCATGTCTCTCCTCGGTGTGGATATGATAACGGCCTTTTCCTCGGTTGCGGCTACTATCGGTAATGTGGGACCGGGCTTCGGAATGGTCGGCCCTGTTTCAACATACAGTGAAATACCATATCTCGGTAAGTGGATACTATCTTTCTGTATGCTTACTGGCAGACTTGAAATCTATACTGTCATTGTCCTTTTGATCCCGGAATTCTGGAAGAAATAGGTTAGCTTCCGCTAAACAGGTTTGTTATTTCCAGCTTAATTTTTAAATTTATGAATTGAAAGAATATTGAAGACGTGTTAGTAAAATTCGGTAAATCAACCGTAGGAGATGTCCGTGAACAGAAAATACAAACCACACGAAATTGAAGAGAAGTGGCAAAAACGCTGGGAAGAAGAAAAGACCTTTAAGGCAAAGGAGGATCCCGGCAAAGAGAAGTACTACCTCCTGGAAATGTTTCCCTACCCATCCGGCAGGATTCACATGGGACATGTAAGAAACTATACCATCGGTGATGTTGTGGCACGGTACAAACGGATGAAGGGGTACAATGTGCTCCATCCGATGGGGTGGGATTCCTTCGGTATGCCGGCGGAAAATGCCGCCATCGAGCACGGGATTCATCCTTCAAAGTGGACTAACGAGAATATCGCTTACATGAGAAAACAGCTCAAGAGGATGGGGTTCAGCTACGACTGGGATAGGGAACTGTCGGTCTGTGAGCCGGAGTACTACAGGTGGGAACAACTGTTTTTCCTCTGGATGTATGAAAAAGGGCTGGTCTATAAAAAGGCATCAGCGATCAACTGGTGTGCCGACTGCAAGACCGTTCTTGCAAATGAACAGGTGGAGGCGGGGCTCTGCTGGAGGTGCGGTACCGAAGTTGAAGAGAGATACCTCGAACAGTGGTTCTTTCGTATAACGTATTACGTGGAAGAGCTCCTGGATTACTGTGATAAACTTCCAGGCTGGCCTGAAAGAGTTCTTACCATGCAGAAAAACTGGATAGGCAAAAGCGAGGGTGTTGAAATAACCTTTCCCATGGCGGATTCTGATGAGGAGATAAAGGTCTTTACTACTAGGCAGGACACACTTTTCGGTGCTACTTTCATGTTGATTGCCCCTGAGCATCCCCTTGTAATGGAGCTGGTAGAGGGAAAACCGGTGGAGAAAGATGTCAGGAAATTTGTTGAAAAGATAAAAAAACAGGACTTGTTGATCAGAACATCCGACTATTATGAAAAAGAGGGCATATTCCTGGATTCTTATTGCCTCAATCCTGTAACCAATAAGAAAATGTCTATTTATGCGGCGAACTTTGTCCTGGCTGAGTATGGCACCGGTTGTGTTATGGCAGTTCCTACACATGACCAGCGAGACTTCGAATTTGCTCGAGAATACAATCTTCCCATGGTTGTGGTTATCCAAGATCCCGATAACCCGCTCAATGTGAAGACAATGTCCGAGGCTTATGTGGGTGATGGAATACTGATCAATTCAGGGCAATTCAGTGGGGTGGAGAATATGAGTGCCCTCGACAGTATAGCGGATTATTTAGAATCCATCGATCGAGGGAAAAGAACCGTAGTGTATCGTTTAAGAGACTGGGGAATATCAAGGCAGAGATACTGGGGAGCACCGATTCCCATTATTTACTGCGAGAAATGTGGCACAGTGCCGGTACCTGAATCTGATCTTCCTGTCGTTCTTCCAGAGGATGTGGAGCTGACAGGCGGGGGTGGATCATTTCTGGCAAGGCATAAATCCTTTGTAGAAACAACCTGTCCAAGTTGCGAAGGTTCGGCAAAAAGGGAAACCGACACGATGGATACCTTTGTGGAGTCTTCCTGGTACTTTGACAGATTTTGCTGTGCCGATTATTCAGATAAGCCAGGGCTTGACAGGAAGAGGGTGGATTACTGGATGCCGGTGGATCAGTATATTGGCGGAATTGAGCATGCCATACTGCACTTGCTCTATTCAAGATTCTATACAAAGATGCTGAGGGATTTCGGGGCATTAGGAGTTGACGAACCGTTTACAAATCTCCTTACCCAAGGGATGGTCTGTAAGGAGACCATGAAGTGTGAAGAGCATGGGTATCTTTATCCTGATGAGGTGAAGGATGGTAAATGCATACACTGCCACGGTGAGGTCACGATGGGCAAGACGGAAAAGATGTCCAAATCCTTGAAAAACGTGATCGATCCGGATTACCTTATTGAGAAATACGGTGCCGATACCGCCAGACTTTTTTGCCTCTTTGCGTCCCCGCCTGAGAGGGATCTGGAGTGGAGTGACCAGGGGGTAGATGGATCGTTCCGCTTTCTGGGCAGGGTATGGCGTATTGTCATGGAGTACCTTGATGATATTAAAGAGATTGAACCCTTCGATGGGAAGGAAGACCTTGAGGGGGATCTGAAAAACCTGAGGAAAAAGACCCATCAGACGATAAAAAAGGTGACTAACGATATTGAAGAAAGGTTTAACTTCAATACCGCTATAAGTGCCGTCATGGAACTTGTCAATACCCTCTATCAGGTAAAGCGTACGGATAAATCAGATGCAAAAGCTCTCTCCGTTATAAGGGAAGCTATCGAGAGTATCATTATTCTTCTTGCCCCGATCGTTCCTCACGTTACGGAGGAACTCTGGGAAATGCTGGGGCAAAGCGAGAACCTGTCCGATGTTTCATGGCTTTCCTGTGATGAATCGATTGCCGCGGAAGAAAAAATCACGATAGTCATACAAATAAACGGGAAGCTGAGGAGCAGGATTGTGGTGAGCGCGGATGAATCTGACGAAAGGATAAAGGAACTGGCGCTATCTGATGAGAGAATAAGTAAACTTGTCACCGGCAAAGAACTGGTGAAAGAGATATACGTTCCTAAAAAGCTGATTAACATTGTTGTAAAATGAAAATAAATTTTCTGACAATTATTGTACTGCTTTTTTTTATTGCCTCCGGCTGTGGATATCACTTCTCTCCCGCAGGAGAACATATAGAGAAAAGTATCCAGAAGGTTTTTGTTGATAATTTTTTCAACAGGACCAGTGAAGCATATATTGAAAACTATTTCAGGGATTCATTTATTGATCAGTTTATAAAGAATAGTAGATTCAAGCTGGTTAGCAGGGAAGATCTGGCCGATGCTGTACTAAGAGCGAGTATAAACAGTCTTGCCACTTCCCACCTCGCCTACACAAAAACTGACATGGCCAAGGAAAACCGTGTAACTGTGACTATGGAGGTTGTATTTGAGGAAAGGAGAAACAAAAAGATCATCTGGGCTGACAGAAATCTAATGGGGAGAGAGGATTATATAGTGGATGGAAGTAACCCAAACACAACTGACAGGAACAGAAAAAATGCCCTCAAGAAGCTCGCAAATGACGTAGCTGAGAAGGCATGTCGATATATTATGTCAGGATTCTGAAGTTTGAAGGGAATTTACTTTCCTGGTCAGCCTTGAAATTTTTCGCGATGCAGTTTTTTTATGAAAGATACCTTTGGCGGCAGCCTTATCTATAGCCGGTACGGCACTGACAAGGGTACTCTTGGCTTCCTCCATATTCTTATTATCAACAGCCTTGAGAACCGCTTTTACCCTTGTTTTTATATGGGTTTTTATTGAGACATTTCTCATCCTTCGTTTTTCATTTTGTCTAATTCTTTTCTCTGCTGATTTATGTGTTGCCAAAAATTCCTCCTTCTTTTCGTAGCTTAGTTTCGCAATTAGATTTTTCCAAGAGATTAGGTCTCGAAAAGAATGTATTTACTTATATTAGTTTAAATGACATGTCAAGCGTAAATCGACTTTCAAGGTTTCTCTCTATTTAATCGAAACTTATTATTTCCTGAGCGTAGCCACAAGTCTCTCTGGTTTTATTAGAAGATCAAGGGCATCGTTTATATCAGAAACGATTACATCGGAAGCCATCATCGCATCAGTGGATGTTCCTTCTCTTCCCAATATACAGATTCCGATCAGAGATTCTTTCAGCATGACCACGTCATTTGAACCATTTCCTATAGAAACGGTCTCTCTTTCTCCTATCTCCCTGACAAGTTCAGCTTTCTGTATATCTTCGGTGCCTTTTCCTATCTTGTGTAATTTGACTTTTAAATCTTTTGTTACGCTTTCCGCATTACCCCTGGTATCAGAAGTAACAATAACGATATCGAGTTGACGGCTCAGTCGATCGAGCCTTTCAGCCACACCATCCATCATTTTTCCGTCCAGAGTAAGGGTACCGTTTAGATCTAAAACAAGCTGTCTGACTTTCAATTTTCCGATGCCGGGAATTGTAATATTTAGCATTTATTCCACCACAATCTTGCTCTTCGGTTCTGATACCACCTCACCGACTATGGCCGCTTCTTCTGTGCCTTCTTTATGCATCTTTTGGAGTAACTCTTCCGCTTGCTGTGCGGGTAGGGAAAATAACAGACCGCCTGCTGTCTGCGGGTCAAAGAGGATATCCACCATCCAGCCGGGACAATCCGCACCCACCTCAATCATATGCATGCGAAATTCCCTGTTTCGATGTAATCCCCCGGGCACTATCCCCATCTCAACCAGTTCTTGAATTTCCTGAAAGTAGGGGACGGAGGAGGAATGTATAAGCATTCCCACATTGCTTCCTTCAACCATTTCGCAGGCGTGACCGAGAAAACCGAAGCCGGTTACATCTGTGCATGCGTGAATATCCGGGAATTCCGTCATCAACTCCGCAGCCTTTTTATTCAGGGTGAGCATACATTTTGTTGATTTTGCCACCAGATCATCATCGGCCATTTCTCCCTTCAGGGCAGTATTGACGATTCCCGTGCCCAGAGGTTTTGTCAGGATTAATTTGTCCCCCACTCTGGCGCCCCTGTTGAGCAGTACCTTTTCGGGATGGACAGTTCCGGTAACGGAAAGGCCATACTTCAGTTCATTGTCTTCCACACTGTGTCCGCCAACCAGAATTACCCCTGCTTCCCGCATCTTGTTCAGGCCGCCGAGGAGTACCTGGCGAAGTATGGATATATCCATCTTGTTTATGGGAAAACAGACTATGTTCATGGCCGTAATCGGTTTCCCCCCCATGGCATAGACATCGGACAGGGAATTTACAGCGGCAACTTGGCCAAAGATATAGGGATCGTCAACGATGGGTGTAAAGAAATCGAGCGTCTGAATAATGGCGAGGTCATCGCTCAACTTATAAACACCTGCATCCTCGGCGCTTTCTATCCCCGCAATCAGATTCGGATCTGACTGGAGGGGCAAGCCACAAAGAGCTCTGTCCAGGTCCCCCGGACCTATTTTGCAGGCTCACCCCGCGCCGTGCACTGTTTCTGTGAGACGTATTTTTGTCTTTTCGTCCATTTGATTATCCATTTTTATTCTCCAGGAGGGTTCAGCAGGATGCGATATTCATCCCCCGCTGTTTCCTCTACCTGAACCGAATATTTTTTACT
>JAUVKS010000015.1 GCA_030596145.1 Pseudomonadota bacterium
AAAGTTATCGGTAACATACCATACAATATCTCGTCACAGATATTGTTCCGCCTGATTGAATTCAGGGATAATATTTCATCAATGGTCCTGATGTTCCAAAAAGAGGTTGCTGAAAGGATAATGGCACCTCCGGGAACAAAGAAGTACGGCATACTGTCGGTCATTGTTTCAATGTATACAAAACCATCACTGGAAATGACAGTACCGGCCAGTTGCTTTTACCCAAAACCAAATGTTGATTCCTCCATACTGAAGATGACTGTTCGGGAAAGACCCTTGTTTGACATAAAGGATGCTGATTTTTTTCTGAAGGTGGTAAAGATCGCATTTTCGAAAAGGAGAAAGACTCTCCTGAATAATCTGAAAGGTACAGATTTATGGAGATCATGCAAAAAGGATATTGCAGGGATCCTTCAACTTCTTGAAATAGACAGCAATAGAAGGGGTGAAACTCTGACGGTAGAGGAGTTCGGTAAATTGAGCAACGCCCTTCTTTCGGCATAAATCTCTTGACAAATACAGGTTCTTTTGTTAGAAGGTCGGCAACCTATTTAACCGCTTGGATCCAGTTTCGGACTGAGACGGAAGGTAAAGAATTTGTTTGTGAATCGAATCTTAAGCCTCCCGTCTTGCGCGGTGGGCTTTTTTTGTGGGGTTTTAAGGTCTCACTATGAAGATTATTAAATCAGTAAAGGAAATGCAGGAATTCTCGGAATCCCTGAGAAACAGTGGAAAGAAAATTGCCTTCGTCCCCACCATGGGTTACTTCCACCGCGGTCATTTAAGCCTCATGGAAGAAGGAAAAAAGCTGGGAGACTGTCTTGTCATAAGTATCTACGTGAACCCTACCCAATTTGGCCCCGAGGAGGATTTGGAGAAATACCCAAAAGACTTTGAAAGAGACAGAAAGCTTTCCGAAGATGTCGGAGTAGATGTTATTTTGTATCCTCCGAATAGTGAAATGTACCCGGAACATTACCAGACATTTATTGATGTGGAGGGAGTAACCAATAATCTGTGCGGTCTGTCGAGGCCTGGACATTTCAGAGGCGTTACAACAATCTGTGCAAAACTCTTCAATATCGTCAAGCCTCATGTGACAGTCTTCGGTAAAAAAGATTTCCAGCAGCTTGCTGCGATAAAAAGGATGGTAATAGACCTCAATATGGATCTTGAGGTTGTAGGAATACCCACGGTGAGGGAAGCGGATGGTCTTGCCATGAGTTCGAGAAATATCTATCTGAAAGAGGTAGAAAGAGAATCTGCCCTCAGTTTGAGCCGTTCTCTGAAGCTTGCAAAGGAACTCTATGAAAACGGGGAAAGGAATGCGGGCAAAATAATAGACGAGGCCAAAAAATTCATTGAGGGATATCCTCACACAAAGATAGATTACGTAAATATCTGTGATACTATCACAATGGAAGACACAGAATATCTTGAAAGCGAAACCGTTATAGCACTGGCGGTGCGGGTAGGTAAAGCAAGACTTATAGACAACTATGTGTTCGGGGAACCTCTGGACATATAGATAAGATAAGGGCTAAAGACAAAGGAAGGTAAACAACATGCAAAGATTCGTTTTGAAATCAAAAATCCACAGGGCAACCGTAACCGATGCCGACCTCGGTTATGAGGGAAGTATTACGATCGATGAAGGACTTCTGAATGCTACGGATATCCTGCCGTATGAAAAAGTGGAGATATATAATGTGTCGAATGGTGAAAGATTTTCAACCTATGCCATAAAAGGCAAAGAAGGTTCCGGTGAGATATGCATCAATGGAGCAGCAGCCAGAAAGTGCTCCAGAGGTGACATAATCATCATAGCAAGCTATGTCATTGTGGATGATGCCGCCGCAAAAGACTGGTCTCCCAAATGTATATACCCGGACGAAAATAACAAGATTAAGGGTTAGGGTGGCATGGATCAGCCTGAGGCGGATTTGTCCGTGTGGATCAGAATTCGACAAACGACATCCTATTCTCAGATTAGGATAATAACTACTACAAAAGGGGTGGGTGCACATGCACTTTACCCCTTTTCCCTTATAAAAACTGTTGAAAAGCCTAAACCTTTCTGCTATCTATCACAAGCTATTTTAACCACAGACCATTTTGGGCAGTCCCGTGTAAACATAAGCAGCAAGTAACAGATTACAGTTCAATTAATCGGCATTAGACAATGAAAAAGAAAATTAAAAACACATTCTTGGCTGGCATTGCCGTTATCATCCCGATAGGATTAACAGTTTATATCCTTTTTGGCATGATAAATCTAATGGATAAGATTCTGAAGATTATTCCCCCCAGATTTCAACCTGATGAATTGCTTTCCTTCCATATACCGGGACTCGGCGTAATATTTACATTGATACTGATTTTCGTTATCGGCCTTATTACCAAAAGTTACCTCGGAAATAAACTTGTCAACTTAGGTGAATGGTTTGTCAATAAGATACCTTTTGTAAGAGGTGTTTATCAGGCAATCAAACAGCTTGTTGACACCATATTCAGTGACAAGTCACAGAGTTTTAAGAAGGTGGTTATTGTAGAGTATCCCCGTAAGGGGATGTACGTTATCGCTTTTGTGACAGGTAAAGCGAAGGGAGAGGTTCAAACGAAGACGGCAAAGAACTGTATAAATCTCTTTGTCCCCACTACACCCAACCCGACATCCGGCTTTTATATAATGGTGCCTGAAGATGATGTAATAAGCATGGATATGACTGTGGAAGAGGCCTTTAAACTCGTCATCTCGGGTGGTATAGTTGCCCCTCAGGAACACCCGGAAAGTAGCCAAAAATGAAAAGTGTTTGAGATTTGAAGTGACTTGAAATACAAACTGCGATAACTGCAGCACTCAAATTTTTTATGTTTCTAAAAACCAAGCTATAAAGGAGAAGTGATATGCATATTACGGCTGAAAGTATTAAGATAGGACACCCCGATTTAGTGGCTGATGCTATTGCGGCGGATATCATAGCCGATATTCTGGATGAAGAACGCAAAGTCGGAATGGACATAAACTCAATGCCCCATTGCGGCATTGAGGTGTTTTTAGGAAAGGGCTTTTGCATAGTAGGCGGTGAGGTAGCCACAAGGATTTACGTCGACATAGAAAAATCTGTCCGTGAGACAGTGGTGGGACTGGGTTACAACGATTCCGCATTAGGACTCAATGGAAGCGCCATGGGAATCTTTAATGCCATTATTCCACAATCTCCCGATATCAATATCGGTACCAGGGCTGACCTTGGCAAACATAAAGAGATTGGCGCCGGAGACCAGGGTATTATGTACGGATTTGCCGTCAATGAGACTCCCGAATTGCTACCGCTCACCTATGTTCTGGTGAACAAGATGATGAGGGCATTTGAAAATTGTGAAAACCCTGTGTTTGCACCGGATGGCAAGGGTCAGGTAACTGTAAACTATGGTGACGACGGTGTGCCCAAACGAGTTTCAAAGGTTCTCATGTCCAACGCCATCGATTATCGCCAGGTTCCGGACAGTTTTAAAGGCAGCATAGAGGCACAGGCCAAAGAAATTGCCTTCAACAGTCTCGGTGAATGGGTGGATGACGACACAGAATTCCTGTTCAATCCCACGGGTGAATGGCAGGCGGTAAATTCCTGCAGTGCGGCGGATTCAGGGGTTACGGGCCGCAAGCTTGTTGTTCAGTTCTACGGAGGATATCCCGGTGCACAGTTGGGTGGCGGTTCGGTAGTCAATAAATCACCGGAAAAGGTAGACTGTTCCGCAGCGTTTGGCGCCCGCCATGCCGCCAAAAATATTGTGGCGGCTGGCTTGGCTACCAAGTGCTCGGTACAACTGGCCTATGCCATAGGTGTCGCAAGGCCTATGTCTATTTATGTCGATACCTTTGGAACGGGGATTATCCCCGATAGGAAGATTGACGAATTTGTAGGAAATGTTTTTGATTTAACTCCCGGAGGAATGATTAATCAATTTGATCTCCTCAACGGAGATGTTTACAGGAAATTGCCCACAACTTTATTTATGGATGATTATCTCTGGGAAAAAACGGATAAGATAGATGAAGTAAAACAAGCAGCAGGCATTGAGTATCTTATAGTTCATAGCTGAAATATTATGGTGGTCGATTCAGAAGACCCCCCCAATGTTTTTTAATAACATAACGAGATCAGGAGAAGAGAATGGAATTCGACATCAAGAATATCAATCTTGCCGAAGAGGGAAGATTAAGCGTTGAGTGGGCCAATAAAAGCATGCCCGTTTTGAATATTATTAAAGAAAGGTTCCAAAAAGAAAAACCGCTGAAGGGGGTAAGGCTTGGTACCTGTCTACATGTTACCACCGAGACGGCGAGTCTTATGGAAACTCTCAAGGCCGGCGGTGCCGAGATTTCGCTTTGCGCATCAAATCCTCTTAGCACACAGGATTACGTGGCTGCATATCTGGTAAAGTATCATGATATCCCCGTTCACGCGATAAATGGAGAAGATACCGACACCTATTATAAACATATCTATTCCGTGCTGGATGCAAGACCGACGGTAACGATGGATGATGGCGCCGATCTGGTATCAACGATACATTCCAAACGTCAGGATCTCATAGAAGAAATTATAGGCGGAACGGAAGAAACCACCACCGGAGTAATAAGATTGAAGGCCATGGCCGACAAGGGAGTTCTCCGTTTTCCCCTGATTGCCGTCAACGACGCCAGTACAAAACATCTGTTTGACAACAGATACGGCACCGGCCAGAGCACTATTGACGGCATTATCAGAGCTACAAACCGACTCATAGCAGGTTCGGTATTTGTGATATGCGGTTATGGGTGGTGCTCAAAAGGACTTGCCATGAGAGCCTCCGGGATGGGTGCAAGTATTGTTGTGACCGAGGTGGATCCGCTACGGGCGCTCGAGGCCATCATGGACGGTTTCAGGGTCATGCCCATCGCCGATGCGGCAGAGATCGGAGATTTCTTCTGCACTCTCACAGGTGACATAAATGTCATCCGGAAGGAACATTTCCTAAAAATGAAGGATGGGGCAATTGTCTCCAATTCAGGTCATTTCAATGTTGAACTGGATATCGATGGCCTGAAAGAGCTCTCAACGGCTACCAGGAGGATCAGAGATCATATTGATGAATATACCCTGTCCGATGGAAAGAAGATATGTCTTCTGGGTGAAGGAAGGCTGGTGAATCTTGCAGCCGCGGAGGGACATCCTTCCAGCGTTATGGATATGAGTTTTGCCAATCAGGCACTTGCGGCAGAATATCTCGTGAAGAACGGTAAAAATTTGGAGAACAAAGTATACAGCGTCTCTGCGGATATCGACGAAGAAATCGCAAGGCTGAAATTGAAATCCATGGGAATCAAGATAGATACACTTACAGAAGAACAGGAAAAATATCTCAACTCCTGGGAGATGGGGACGTAGCAATTTTTGCCATTCTCAATGTCGATGCATTCGTGAAAAATCGGAAAAACACTCTGTTGTCATTCTGAGTCCACTCGCTCTGCTCAGGGCTTCGGTTAACTCCTCAGAATGACACTGTGTGGACTTTTTACGAGACCATCAATGTTATCTTACCTCTCCTTGAATATAGGAGAAAATAGCCAATAAGCCAGCTCGGTTACGATGTATAAATCTCCCGCAATCGCTTCAGGACACCCCATTTTCTCAGAAGCATATGGGTACTCGGAGGAATCAAGTGTTTCCAGGCTACTCCTGAGACAATCCTCCTGCGAATATCTGTACCGCTCAATCCCTTTTCATGGACAGGCTTTTCCCAAAGCACCTCCGTTTTCAACCCCATAGCCTTGAACTGCTCAAGTTTTCGCCTTCCCCAATCATCATATATGGTAAGGAAAAAGGTGCCGTCAATTGGCACATAGTATTTGTACAACTCCGGAAAGTTAATGGGAAAAGGAACAATAGAATAATCGGTCGATCCTAACCCAGCCTCATGCAGCGCCTTTTGAACCATAATGTATCGCTCGTAATAATTCAAAGGATTCGCGATAAGATAAGTACGCTGAAGATCTGCCGGGTCCTCTTTTGTAAGCGTTGGGTCCGGATTTGTAATACCCACGATAAGATGCTCACATCGAGCCTTGCCGGCTAAAAGGTACTTAAGATGATCATTATGGAGTATCTGGAAACGACCATGGATCACACCAGTTCCTACCATCTTTTTTTCTCCTTTCATCCCATATAAAACACTACTCACCCTGCCCCGATTCAAAATAGGACGTCCTATATGCACGGATCAGCCTCATTATCAGTACACCGTTAGGATGTAAAACCAGATAAATAAGCGCCACAAGAGGCATAGATGGCCAGATCAGTGTGCCAAGAGCACAGATAATCATCACGCTTGATCGTGTGCCTTTACTGGCTAATGTTGGTTTCCCGAGATCAATGCCCAGGGCTTCAGCCCGTGCGCTGGAATAACTGACTCCATTGCTTCCGATAAGAGCCAAAGACGCTAAAATCAGGAGTTGCCAAAGTGGCAGATGGACAGGTAATCGAACAAGATACACGGTCATACCAATCATCATGGCACCATCAGAAAAACGGTCTAATAGGGAGTCACAAAAAGCGCCCGCGGGGCTTTGTCTACCGGTCAGTCGGGCAAACTGTCCATCCACACCATCAAGAACCTGTGACACAACAGCAATCAAACCGGCTGACCAACCCGAGCCCAACGCAAAAACCAGACCACCAAGACTTCCCAAGGTTGCGGAAAAGACAGTAATCATCCATGGGCGAAGCCATGTGAAAGGAAGCAGCTTTGGAGTGACACGAGCAGACAGGTGACATTTGATCCACTTGAGAATAAACCGGTCAGTGGGCTTGGTTTTCCATGAGTCTGACGAGGAACGCTCACCAATCATATAGAGCACCTTTTATGTTTGAAATTTACATGACTTATAATCCGAGATACGCCTTCTTAACCTCTTCGTTTGAAAGCAGGTTCTCTGCAGAATCCGCAAGTGTTATGCTGCACTCAATCACGTTCTTACACGAAGGAACATCACAGCTGCCGCAGAACCGAATATGATATTTGCTATCCATGCGGCTAAAAATGGTGGTAGTGTTCCGGAACGTCCCAGGGACAACGCAAAGGCAAAAACAACCCAGTAAGAAAAACCTATTAATATGCCGGCACCGATGCTCTGCGCGATCCCTCCACTCCGCTCCGACCTCAAAGAAAAAGATATCCCTATAATTGCAAGTATAATGCTAACCAGCGGAAAAGCGATCTTCCCGTACATATCAGCCAGATATTGTGTGGCATCATATCCTTCAAATTGTATCCTTTTTATATGATCTTTTAATTCCAGATAGCCCATCTTTTCAGTATCTCTTTGAACAACCTTAAAGTCTGAAGGATCTTCAGGGAGGTCTATAATCTTTGAGGTAACCCGCTCAAACGAAGGAAAATCACCGGCTGGAAATCTTGTTATGAGAAGATTATGAAATACCCATTTTCCATCTCTCCATTTTGCCTCCTTTGCGTCAATTCTCATCGACAGCTGGAAATCACGGCTCAGATAGTTAATGGTAATCCCCTTCAATATATTGGTATCAGGATCAAACATCTTGAAGTTGTATATGGCATCTTTGCTTTTATACCACATCTGATTCTGCTTGAAAGAACCCAAATTTTTTCGTTTTTGCACTTCAACAAGCTTGATGTACTCCGCCTTCTGATTTGTATAAGGGGTTATGAATTCATTAAATAGGAAAGATAAAATGCAGACTATGATAGATATTATGATTACAGAAAATGATGTTCTGTACAAACTCACTCCGTTTGCCTTCATGGCAACAATTTCGCTATGTTTTGAGAGTATTCCAAAGGTCAAAAGAGAGGATAACAAGACAGAAGCAGGCATGGTCTGGGATATGATCATCGGTATCTTAAAGAAAAAATAGGATAGTATCTGGTAAAATGATGCATTGTTGCTCAAAAACATCCTTATCCTCTCAAAAAAATCGATGATGAGATAAAGAGACAAGAATGATGCAATCACGAGAAGGAATATCTTGATGAATTCTTTTGATATATATCGGTCAAGTATGGTCATGATCGCCAGTCTGCCCACTTTACGGCTAATTTCTTCAATAACATATTGTAATAAACATCAAATGTAAGCGGCTTTTCTTTTGTAGCCCTGATGAATATATAGACTCCGGCGGCTCCAAAGATTAAATTTGGTGCCCACACCCCTATTATGGGGGAAAGCTTTCCTGTTTCTCCCAAAGCCTCACCACACAATAATAGCATGTAGTAAATTAAGACAACAAGAAGGCCTACTACAAATCCTCTTGATTTTCCGGACCTGCTTTCCCTTATGCCGAGAGGAATTCCCAGAATTCCAAAGACTATACAGGAAAGTGGAATTGAGAGCTTTTTGTTGAGTTCAATGACCAATTCCCTGATCGCAGATTTTTTCAAATCTCTACTCTTGATCTTATCAACTAATTCCCAGACGGTCATCTCCTTGCTTTCCTTTGTTTTTTTCTTCTCTTTTGAGATAGCCGTCCTCAGATCGAGATTTATGTCATAGGTACTGAAGTCCATTTTCTTATAATTCCTCAGGTTTTTATCTACAGTATGTGTACTGCCATTTTCGAGCCTTAAGGTTACGGTCAGCGATTCCGGCTCGGACACGAGATAACCCTTTCGGGCAATAATCGTATTCACCTCCTTACCCAGCCGATTGTCTGACACAAGAACTCCTTCCATAAAGTTGCCATGAACGGGGATTCTGTCCGCATACAGAACAAGCCCCCTAAAATCATCATTAAATATCTTTTCCTTTATGCCTATACTTGCCTTTTGCTTTGCAATATTAAAGAGGAGATCTCTGGTGGCAGAGTTACTATGCGGAACCAGGAAAAAGGCTATGAAGGCTGTCATGATAAAAGTAATCAGAGAAGCAAAGGCTATGGGAGACACGAGTTGATATAAACTTATTCCCGATGCCTTGAAAATGGTTATCTCGTTGTCACCGGAAAGCCTTCCCAGTCCAATCAGTATGGATATCAGAAACGCTACAGGTATGGTAAAAACCAGAAAGGGGGGCATTAAAAAAAGGACGAGCTTTGATATGTCGATGAAGCTTACGCCCTTGTTAACCATGAGATCCATCAACTGGAGGATCTTCCCCATAAGAAGAATGAAGGTAAATACAAAGAGGGTCATAAAAAACGGGAAGGCTATCTCTTTTAAAATATACCGATTTATAATTTTCCGCATTGGTAGCTAATCCGTTCCAAAGTCGAAATGATCGTATCCTTGTTTGCCACCAGGTGCAAGAGGAGCCCCATCAGCACCGAAAACAGTGTGGGAATCAGACACTATAAATTCCCCGATCTGCGTCAGTGGCAATTCCACAAATGGCCAATCTTCCTGAAGCTGTCTCACCTTGCTCCCAGGCACCGCTATAAGGAGCTCATAGTCTTCACCATCCGTCAACGCCTCTTTAAGCGATGTCTCCGGTGTTCGCAGAGGCACCAAGGCAGTTTCCAGTCTCAGACCAACCCCCGAAGCCCGGCACATTCGCACGGCATCGATAAGAAGACCGTCGCTTGCATCGATCATGGCTGTCGCAAAGCCATACTGTACCAGCCACTGACCTTCACGACAACGCGGCATAAATGAAAGATGGTGTCCTGTTGTGAACGAGCGTCCAAAGCAGCCGGTTACAAAGAGGTAATCTCCAGATCGTGCACCAGAGCGACGGCAGACCTGTGTCTCTGGTGCTTCTCCAAATATCGTCAGGCTTGCAACTGCATCGGTTGGCGTCGCTGCCAGATCTCCCCCGATCATCAATACCCCGTATTCCATGCCCAACTGGAGGAGACCATCGAAAAAACGCTTGAGCCATGATTCATCGTGGTTCGGACTTAGCCCACAAGCAACCAGGAAATATTGGGGACACCCACCCATGGCCGCAATATCGCTAAGGTTGCGGGCAAGCAGCTTCCTCCCCACCTGCTCGGGTGATGCTGCGAAAGGACCTTCGAGGGAATAGTGCTTACCACCAACAATCTGATCCACAGCAACAAGTAAAATGCGACCATCGTCGATGCGCAAGCCCGCACAGTCATCACCGGGAGGAATCACAAGCTCAGACGGCGGTACAGGAAGCCGCGCAAAGAGTTCTTCTAAAAAAGCATCCTCAGACATTGGACATATCCTCCTCTGAACATATATCACCCCCTAAATGACCGGGCAAGCAATTATTGTCTGCTGATGTGGGCTTAAATATTGTTTAGAAACAATCGATATGATATGTAAGCTCCTCATAAAAAATCTAAAAACAAGGGGGTCTGCCTTGGATAAAAAGGTCCGTATTCACTCAAGAAATATATCAATAGACTGCTTTGAAGTAGGCGATAATCTAATCCTGCTGGAGGGGACACTCAAAGATGATCGATTCTTCTCTTCTTATTATTATTCTGTGGGTGAGTATCGTGATCCGGGAATTCTTCACCATATTACAGTTAGCATGAAGATCTCATTGCCTCAGCTTGTTATCACGTCTGCTGAGGCCGAAATGCCGACCATTCCGATGGCGGAGTGTATAGAGGTAAAAGACTGCGTTAAAAAGTTAGTCGGCCTTCGAATTAAATCTGGATTCACCAGAAAGGTAAGCCAGATTATCGGAGGGACTTTGGGTTGCGTCCACGTGACAAACCTTGTGCTCGCTATGGCTTCGGCTGCCATTCAGGGATTTGCGGCATACTGCAGCAGAACAAGAGAACAATCTGATACGAAGATATTAGAGTTTGATGTGTCGCCACTTATAAACAGCTGTCACCTGTGGAGGGCGAATGGACCACTTATCGCTAAAATCAGGGAGTTTCTTAAACGTCAGCGTCATGACTGAACAGAATTGGCTCCTCGATGTGCGCACATTAATTTTCTTCCCGAACGAACAGAAGCGGAAACACGATATCACTGACGCAACATGGAATCCAGACCGAAATAAATAGAAATACAAACGTTATAATAACCAAGCTTATACTTAAACCCCCACCAACTGCCATGATAATGTGAAACGAAGATGCCCAGGTACTCAATAATACATGCCCGGTATGAGGAAATTTGGTAGTAGGTTTGAAGTAAGCAATTGCAATACCCAAAAAAGCCAGTGGATTTACCAACCACCATTTTTCTATGAAACCTAAGTGAATCCCTCTATTAGGGAGATCAAGCAAAGCTTCACCCAAATAGGGAATTATCGAGTCACTTAGTGTAGCTATCCCTATCGAACCTAAATAACCTATCAAGATCAAAACCCAAAGTTTGGGTTTACTGGTTATGTGAAGCTCATACATAGATACCGTAACCATAGCACTTAAAACAACATGAAGGGGATGCAATATATAGAATACATTGTAAGAAATTTTATACGGAACATTATAGAAAAACAACATGACAATTACCCCGGTAATTGCCCCGAAAGCAGTAAATGGTGCATGATTCTTTAATTCTCTGGCTACGATTTTATACATTTCCAATCCCTCTCAAAAAATTCTCTCAATTTCCTTTCAGGAAATAAGGCATCCATACTCCCTCTTGAAAGGCGACTCTTAAGAAAATCTATGGATGTGGTTAGGATGATTTCTCACCCAGAAGACATCTGACCATGGTGTCCCTTAACAAAACAAACGGAATAGTTCAACGAATACTTAATCTTCTAAAAAATTTTGTGGATTTATTTGCCACACTATGGCTAATATTCCAACTTGAAACTGCCTATGAATGGGCAGTTTCAAAAGGCACAAAGGAAAACAGGATATAAGGCACAGGTTGCAGGGCTTTAAAGGAGGGGAATTATATCATGCAAAACTTTATCTTTGAAAATCCTACAAGAATAATTTTTGGCAAGGGGACTATTTCACGAATAGGCCGGGAGGTAAAACGTTTCGGCAGCAAGGTTTTACTGGTTTACGGACAGGGAAGTATCAAGAAAAACGGTGTCTATGATCAGGTTGTGGCATCACTGCGGGAAGCGGATATCTCCATAGTGGAGCTTCCCGGCGTAAAATCAAATCCGGTACTTTCTCTGGCTCTTGAAGGAATAGAACTTGCCAGAAAAGAGCAGGTAGACACAATCCTCGCCGTGGGAGGGGGAAGTGTCATCGACACGGCAAAGACGGTGGCAGCCGGAGTAAAAGCAGAACACGATGTCTGGGATTTCTTTACGTACAAAAAAGCCATAAAGGATGCCCTCCCCATCCTGACCGTGCTCACTCTTTCCGCCAGCGCCTCGGAGATGAACTCGGCAGCAGTCATTACAAATGAAAAAGGTGCCCGGAAATTCAGCATCCGTTCTCCCTTTATACAGCCGAAAATGTCCATCCTGGATCCCACCGTTCTCTATACCCTGAGCCCGGAATATAGTGCCTACAGCGCCGTGGATGCCATAACACACGCATTGGAAGGATATTTCAACAACAGTGAACCTGACAGTTTACTTCAGGACAGACTTGTAGAAGCTTTTATAAAGACCATAATTGAAAATACAGAGATCATCCTGAAAAACCCTACAGACTACAACGCAAGGGCAAATATGATGTGGTCCGCAACCTTGGCATTCAATGGTTTGACTACAGCCGGAATGGGCTCGGTTAGCTACCCTGCTCACATGATTGAACACTCACTAAGCGCGCTTTACGACATAGCCCATGGGGCAGGCCTCTCCATAGTCCTCCCCGGTTGGATGAACTATAGTCTCGAAAAGAATCCTTCAAAATTCGCCAGGCTCGCCAGTGAAATTTTCGATGTAAAAGAGATAAATGACAAAGAGGCAGCAACCGAAGGTGTGAGGCTTTTGAAATCATGGTTTGCCGGGATCGGCAGTCCAACATCCCTGCGGGATGGAAATATCCCGGAGTCGGATATAGAAAAAATCGCTGAAAATGCCGTGGAACTGGCCCAGGTCTGGGGACTTAAAGAATACACGAAGGATGTAATCGTAGCAATATTAAATCGCAGCAGATGAAACAGTTGAAAATGACAGGGATTATTTTATCCGGCGGTAAAAACCTTAGGATGGGAACAAACAAGGCCTTCATCGAGGTTAACGGGGAACGGTTGATTGACAGAACGGTAAGGCTTTTCAAAGATATCTTCAAAGAGGTCATACTGGTCACCAACTCGCCACTCGAATATCTCGATCAGGACGTTCAAGTCGTAACAGATATTATCAAAGGAAAGGGTGCCATCGGGGGTATTTATACTGGTCTCTTCTATTCAACCTTCGACTGCTCTTTCGTTTCGGCCTGCGACATGCCATTTTTAAATAGAAATTTTATAGAACACATGATTGCCAATATCGGGCACCATGATATAGTTGTCCCCGACTCCACGGACGGGCTTCAACCCCTTCATGCTATCTACTCCAGAAAGTGCCTTAACCACATTAAAAAGCTCATCAACATAGACAAACTCAAGGTAACAGGTTTTTATAAAAATTTGAAAATCTTAAAAATCCCCGACGACACGATAAAATCCTACGACTCGGAAGGAAGAATGTTCTTCAACGTAAATTCGAAGGAAGACCTCAAGAAGATTTCATCCATCTGAAATATCTCAAAACCCCATTTTTTGTTTGACAATTTCAGCAAATTCGTGTATGTCTCAAACTTTATACATCAAGAAAAATATATCAATATTAATTAATTCTATGATTATTAATACATGACATAAAAGAAAGTTATGAATCGCTGGTTAGTGGTTATCGGTGCAATATTGATTCAATTGTGCCTGGGAGCAATTTATGCATGGTCCGTCTTTACACCCCAATTGACCAAACCGATAGCCGACGGTGGGATGTACGGCTTCAGTGCGGGCCAGGCGGCCTGGATATTTTCAATCGGCCTGCTCGTCTTTGCATTCACAATGATCCTTTCCGGAAAATTGACAACAAAAATGAGCGCCAGGAAGTTAGCTTCGCTGGGTGGAATCGTTCTGGGAGGTGGTTACATCCTGGCCGGGTTGTTCGGTAGCTCCTTTTTCGCGCAGCTTATCTTCATCGGCATCATAGGCGGCGCGGGAATAGGATTTGCCTACGTTGTTCCTATCGCCGTTGGGGTCAAGTGGTTTCCTGACAAAAAGGGAATGCTTACAGGACTGGCCGTTGCCGGTTTCGGTTTTGGCGCAACCATCTGGGTCAAGGCAGCCGGTTCCTGGTTTCATCTGTTAGATAAATTAAACTTCTTCGGTCTGGGAGGCGTTCAGAGCGTCTTCTTCCTCTACGGGATAATCTTTATGGCCCTTGTCCTTATAGGAAGCATTGTGATGATCGATCCACCGGAAGGTTTTGTCCCTGAAGGCTGGACACCACCGGAGCCTGCCTCGGACGCCGGCAGTTCAGCTTCTTCTTCGGGAGCATCCGACTTCCAACCCGGGGAAATGTTAAGAACACCACAGTTTTACATGATGTGGTTTACCTTCCTGTTCTCAGCTATAGCCGGTTTGATGGTTATCTATTGTATTAAACTTTTCGGCATTGACGCACTCAGTACCAAAGGGATAGCAGTTGCCGTAGCTTCCGCTACCGCAGGTACAGCTATGGCCTGGCTTGCGATTTTAAACGGTCTGGGCCGTATTATCTGGGGAACAGTCTCGGATAAAATCGGACGAAAGACGGCTGTCTTCCTGATGTGTACATTTCAGGGAATCATTATGTTGCTCTTTTACAAGATGGGTTTTACCAGCCTAACCCTGATTATTGGAGCCTGCATCATAGGTTTCAACTTCGGAGGAAACTTTGCCCTCTTCCCTGCAATGACTGCTGATTATTTCGGCAATAAAACCGTGGGACTCAACTATGGATACATATTCGCGGCCTATGGTATCTCCGGTGTGATCGGTCCGCAGATTGCGGGATACTTTAAAGACGCGGCAGGGGGAAGTGGTGATCCTTCGGTATGGGTAACACCGTTTATCATCGCTGGAGTTGCCTGTTTGCTGGGCGCTGGCATAACCCTGATGTCAAAACCTCCAAAGAAGGCATAAGCTTAAACTTTTGTAGCTTTCAACTGCTTTCACATATAAAAACGCCGGCCAATCTTGGCCGGCGTTTTTATGTGGGGCATTATCCTCACTTGTAGCCCAGGGCTTCAGCCCTGCCTGGCACAGCAGCCCTGAAGGGCTGCGCTACACTATAAAAAACGTAGGGTCGGGTTTTACACCCGACCGCATTTCTATCCAGGTATTTCACCTATGTGGATCACCTTCATGATCTCGGCAGCGCCGGTGAATAACCCGATATAAACCTTTATCTTGCAACCGCTTTCTTTACTTCCTCAATCAGCTTCGGCACCACATCATAGAAATCACCGGTAATATCATAGTCTGCGACTCCAAAAATGGGGGCATTTTCGTCTTTGTTTACGGCACAGTCCTTATAGTCTCTCTCAAGAAATTCTTCTCGCTTTACACCCGTTTCACCGGCAATAGTATGGAGTATCTTCCCTGACAGAAATGGCCCACCCGTTGGTGGATTTTGTTTAAAAAAGAGGTAACTACTCAGGTATGTAGGGGCGTATAGCAATACACCCGTACTAAAGGCTCAAAGGAAGAAAAGCTGAATACTTTTATTAGTTCAATT
>JAUVKS010000069.1 GCA_030596145.1 Pseudomonadota bacterium
CCACTTTTTGAAACAGCCCGCGGGTTAAAATCCGACTCCACTTTCATTATGGCTTTCAGCAACGGAAAGGCAACTCCATGCTTTTTTGATGCTTCCTTTATATAGTTGTCAAACCTGTCGGCCGAAGTTGATCTTGAAGGCTTTGCAAGTTTTTCCCTCATATAGAGTCGATATTTGGGTGATATCGGTACGTTTGTATAATGAGCGCATCCTTTTTTGTCGATATAGACATAGATATCAGCATTCAGAGATAAGACTGTGGTAAATATAACAAATGCTGCGCAATAGACTACAATATTTATATATTTAAGATTACAACGTACCATCCCAGAGTTTTGCATGACCAATTATTCCAAAGCTGTTCATTCTTGAGTTTTTTCTCCATACCTTCATCGAGAAAGCGCTTTAGGCGTCGAAGAAGCCTATTTCCGAAGTCTTCTCTTCTTAAGATTAATTCAGTTTCCAAATTTCCATTTTTTAGTATATAACATTATTGGAAATTTTTGTACCCATTTATTATGTTCGGTTAGAATATGAAAAAAGTGTCCATTATAGGTATTGATCGATACGATATTATTTCCTGGGTTGTTGTAACCCTTTTTTTTCTTACCAGCTCGCTGACTTTTCATGGGGATACTATTAATTCTATTTTTGGCGCTTCAGGGATCATCGCACTGATGTTGATCATTTCTGTCAGCATTACAATTATCCTTGAGGTTTTGAAAGGCCACGATAAATTAGGGGAAATAGCAGGATATATAACCAATGGTCCAGAGGCGTTATGCTTAATAGTTGGTCTGGTTCACAGCAAAATCATCTTTGCCGCAAGTGTTCCGTTAGGATCAAACTTTGCCAATCCCATACTTCTTATGTTTGCTGCAATAATTGCAGGTAGCTTTTTACCGGTCATTAAAACAGATTGGAAAAGGACGTGGTCGATTATTCTGCTTTCAATGTTCATGGCAGGGAGTTTCTTTTGGAAGTTCTCGACACTCTTCAGGTTGGAATGGGTAAGTATTTCCTTGATTCTGTCTATTATCCTTTACAGGATGAAACCAGCCGAACGGAACTATGGTGAAGAAAAAGGTGGGATCATAAGTAGATACCGATTGATTCCAGCAATTTTGTTTCTTATAATGGCTGGGTATTTTCTCGATCCATTAGTATCATTTACGGCAAAGAACAGCCTCGTTCCGGAAGGTCTGATAGGATTTGCGGTCCTGAGTTTCATGACATCCTGGCCGGAATTTCGGAGCGCTCTTTCCCTTATCAGGATGAACAAGATTCGGTCAGCAATTATAAATATTGTGGTGAGCAACATTACCAATCTCTGGCTTGCCATATTAGGAATAATCATATATTTGGCATGCCATGTCTAAAAGGGACATGCTCCCCATGCCTGTGCCGAAGTCACGGCAGACAGGCCCGAACTGGAGGATATTACTACCGACTTTTAATCACACCTGCACAGTCACAATACGTTGATACAGGACACCTGCTGCAAAAGGGGGATATGGGACGGCAGATATTTTTGCCGAAGGCTACCATGAGGGTGTTGTAAACAGACCAGTATTTTTTAGGGAGTTTTTTTCTGAGTGCGTATTCGGTTTCTTCGGGAGTTTTTGTTTGGACGTAACCCAGGCGGTTTGAAATCCTGTGAACGTGTGTGTCCACACATATCGCCTGCCTGTTATACCCAAGAGCTAAAACGAGATTGGCGGTTTTTCTTCCCACCCCTTTCAGGGCAAGCAATTCCTCAGCAGTATCAGGAACTTTTGATTTATGCCTGTCAACCAGTTCCCGACAGATATAAAGTATGGTCTTCGCCTTGTTCCTGTAAAAGCCTACCGGATAAATTGCCTTGATGATCTCTTCTTCGGAGAGTTTCAATATCTCCTCCGGCGTAGAAGCCAGGTCAAAGAGCTTTTTGCCGGCGACCGCTGTTGTCTCATCCTTTGTCCTCAGGCTCAGGAGTGTTGAAATGAGGATTTGGAAGGGACTGTATTCTTTTTCTGCCAGTGAGGAAACAATGGGAAGTCCCCAGATTTCTAATTCACTTTTCAGGACATTGATTATCTTGCCAATGTCGTTATCATTCATTAGCCAGCGGTCAGTTATTAGCGGTCAGCCATCAGCAAGATAAAGACACTCAATCTTTCGCATAATCATTTGTTTTGGCTGAATGCTTAAAAGTTACATATAGCCTTCTTCATTGGCCAGCATATCAAGATGTAATGTGGCAATGCCCTCGACGTCGAGGTTAGCTTCTTCTTTTGTACTTCTAAAGTCCACCGTTTTTATGTACCTTTTGCAAACATTACACACATCGACCCGATATCTTTCATCTCCTTCAATGGTGAAGTAGGCCAGTGTTTGCTGTTCTTCATTACTGCAGAATGGGCATTTAATTCGCATGAAGTTCCATTCAAAACCGCACTGATTGCAGAAAAGAAATCTTCGTCCTTCTTCTTCCTTCAATTCTCCTATCTTCGGCTCCTTGCCACATATGGGACAGTATCCCTCAGACCATTCCGATTCTGTAATAACTTTGCCGTATTTTTCTGCAAGGATTTCAAGGGCAGGCCTGAGACTTTCTTCCAGAAACAATTCAATTAAATCAAGTGATTCATCTACCGGTTCTTCTGATATTTCTTCTTCATGGGGGATGATAAAAGAAGCGCGAATCATTTTTTCAAAATCAATTGTACCATCTTCAATTTTTTGGGCGAATTCTCTGGTTTCGCTGGGGGTTTGCATTTCCGCGATTTTCAGGAGTGCAAGAAAGTATTTTTTAGGTTCAGCCAGATCAAAGTTTTCCCTCGAGAAATCAACCAATGGCAATCCCCCGGAAACTTTTTTTTCTATGAGGGTTTCATCTACCGGAAAGATATTTTCATTCATATTGTGTCGATATTCTTCCCTTAGTATCAGAATTTCCTCCAGTATGTTCAACAGTTCCTCATAATGCGGATTTGAGCTTTTGTATTTTTCTATCGTTTTTAATGTATCTTTTAACATTTTAGCCATTAAGTCAGGCCCCCTTCTTGTATTTATCTCCTTGAGACTTGGCGAATCTATATATCCTTTCTTTTGGAAGTTCAAGCAATTCTTTACTCACATACCGCTTTTGTTCTTATTGTGGGGAAAACAGGTTCTTGATTGTAAGGATGATACACACTCTTCTAATTTTCCCTCTTTCCTGCAATAAATTCCTCGGTTGCTCTGTATGCCTCGTCATCAGTGAACTGTTTCGGAGGGTGCTTCATAAAATAGGCAGAAGGAGAGTACAGAACGCCCCCCTTACCTCTTTCAAGTGCCAGCTTGCAGCACCTTATGGTATCAATTGCCACACCTCCGGAGTTGGGTGAATCTTCCACGGAAAGCCTGAGTTCAAGGTTCATGGGCACATCACCAAAGAGTTTCCCCTCCATGCGGATAAAACATATCTTGTTGTCTTTCTGCCATGCCACCCAGTCGCTTGGACTGATATGAATGTTTTCGTCTTCCAGACGAATCTTAGTTTGGGATTGTATAGCTTCTGTCTTTGACTCTTTTTTGGAGACGAGACGACTTCTGTCGAGCATGTTCAGAAAATCTGTGTTCCCACCGGTATTCAACTGGTATGTTCGGTCAAGCTTCACTCCTCTTTTCTTGAAGAGATTTGTTAATACCCGGTGTACAATGGTAGCCCCAAGCTGGGATTTTACATCGTCTCCGATAATAGGTACCCCTTTACTTTCAAATCGGTCAGCCCATTCTGGATCGCTGGCAATAAAAACAGGCATATTATTAATAAAACCTGCACCAACATCAAGCGCACATTCAGCATAGAATTTTGCTGCCTTCTCGGAACCTACTGGAAGATAATTTAACAGGATTTCAGCACCTGATGCTCTGAGTTCCCTGACAATATCCTCTTTACTTGCCTCTTTCTCGTCGGATAAGAGGAAGGTATATTTTTCTTCGTAATTTGTCATGTGATCTGGAAAACCATCCAGCACTTTACCCATCCGTACAATCGCCCCTTTTTTCGAAACATCCTTATACAAAATCGTAGTGCAGTTAGGAAGCTGAAAAATGGCTTCCGATACATCCTTTCCAACTTTTCTCTTATCAATATCGAAGGCTGCAACAACCTCAATATCGCATGGCTTGTAGCCGCCAATGTCCCAGTGCATTAAGCCGACAATGTCATTTTCTGATTTTGTCTTATAATAGTCAATTCCCTGAATCAAAGAAGAAGCACAATTTCCTATTCCTACAATAGCAACTCTGATCTTTTCCATTACCATTGACTCCTAGTCTTCTTGAGCTAAAAGATCTTTATGGGTTTTTGATTTATACAATATCAGTGAGCCGATTGTCAACTATCACAGAAAAACGCGAAATCATGGCCTCGTAACAAATACATCAAATACGGCCATAACCTGAATGAGGGTTATCGTGTCTCCCCTCATTTCTACATTGAAGAAAATCTCAAATCTGTGATTATTCCCTCCTAAAATTCGCACTAATAGCGATTCCCGAAAGATTGACTTTAATGGGAAACTATGCCATTAATCTAAAGTACGGAGGAAATCATGAACGAGAAACAACAGGAAAAGACAGGCCCGGAAGCACTTCTTGAAACCTGGATGAGAATGTCAACAGAGTTTTGGGGGTCGATGGCCCAAATGTGGCCCGATGCATCCAAAATCTCCGGGACGTCAAACACATCAAAAAAGGGAGAAAAGAGCCGTTTGCAAGAATCATGGGAGTCCACCCTGGCGACGTGGCAGGCGTTGTCTTCGGTCATGAGCAAACCAGGGGCTAGGGAAGACCTCTTTCAAGGAATCGGTACCCGGCCGGAGATCATGTTGAAGATGGTGCAAGCGGGGTTGGACGGATTTTTACATCTCCAGCGGGACTGGTTGGAAAGGGCGGGAAGAATCGGGAAATCTACCGAGGCTTACAAGTTTGAGGACCTTGATCAAGGAGCCTTTAAAGCGTTGTCCGAGCTCTACGAGAAGGAATTCAAGCAATTCCTGAACATTCCTCAACTGGGATTGACCAGGTCTTATCAGGAAAGAATGAATCAGGTTGTGGACAAATTCAACCTCTTTCAGGCTATTGTGGGTGAATTCCTGTATCTCCTATACCTGCCCATAGAGAAGTCGTCCAAGGTCGTGCAGGAAAAGATGACGGAGTTAGCCGATGAGGGGAAACTCCCTGAAGACTCCATGGACTACTATCGGATGTGGGTAAGGATACTGGAAGGCCACTATATGACGCTGTTCAAGTCTCCCGAGTACACCCAAACCCTGGGCAGGACCCTTGATGCAATGGGAGAATTCGCTGTGGCCAGACGACAGATTCTTCAGGATGCCATGCAATCCTTGCCTGTGCCCACCCAAAAGGACATGGATGAACTTTACAAGGATATTTACCTGTTAAAGAAGAGAATAAGGGAGCTTGAAAAGAAAAATAAGGGGTGATAGGAGGTGTTTTTATGGGTAAGCCCAAAATTCCCGTAGATCTTATATTGTCAAAATTGACTGAGGATGCCGAAAAGGCACAGGTGCGTGTTCAAAAGGCTTCTGACATATTGCTCGAGCCTCTCGATACTGAAATTGCCACCACGCCTTACGATGTAGTATATGAAGAAGACCGTGTAAAATTGAAGCATTACAAGCCAACAACCGAGACTAAACTGAAAACGCCTTTTCTCGTGGTTTACGCACTGATCAACCGGGAAACCATGCTTGACCTCCAGCCTGGAAGGAGCGTCGTGCAGACCTTTTTAAGAGAAGGGATAGACCTCTATATGATCGATTGGGGTTACCCGACCCGCAAAGATAAGTATGTAACCATTGATGATCACGTTAACAGCTATATAAGCAACGCCATCGATTTTATTCTCCAGAAGCACAATCTGACTAAGATCAATCTGATGGGTATTTGTATGGGTGGCACCCTTTGTGTTATTTACTCGGCCCTCCATCCTGAGAAGATCAAGAACCTGATTACCACGGTAACCCCCACCAACTTCGACACGGATCAAGGGCTTCTGCATGTCTGGATGAAGAATCTGGATGTGGACCGGATGGTGGATACCTTTGGCAATATTCCCGCGGATATGATGAATTTGGGGTTTCTGCTCCTTAACCCTGCGCGACTGATGATCGACAAGTACGTAGGGTTTTTAGACAACATGGATGACAAGACATTTGTGGAAAATTTCATCCGTATGGAAAAATGGATATTTGACAGCCCTGATGTGCCAGGAGAGACATTCCGCCAATTTATCAAGGATTGTTATCAAAAAAATCTGCTCATCAAGAATAAGATGGTAGTGGGAGGACGTCGGGTAGATTTAAAAAAAATCACTATGCCTCTCCTGAATTTTTACGGCAAGTACGACCATCTTGTACCTCCCGAGGCTTGTGAACTCCTTACGAGTAAAGTAGGTAGTAAAGATACCGAGGATATCTGCATTGATACCGGTCACATTGGGATCTATGTCAGCTCCAAAAGCCAAAAGGAATTTGCACCCAAGATCATCAAATGGCTCAAGGAGAGAGACGACGGAAAGAAAGAGACCAAGGTAAAAAAAGCACCCTCCCGCAAAGCAACAGATAAGAAAGGCAAGAAAGAAACCAAAACCTCTTCACCAAATAAGAAAAAATAGAATCGATAGGAACAAGGAGATAGGACATGACAACCAAAAATGACTATTTCAAGGCGTTTTGTAAAGTGAGTAAAGCATTTGGGACGACCATCAGGGAGGAAGAACTTCTTGATTTGATCGTTCAGAGCGCCATTGACACCATGAAAGGGAAGGCCGCCTCTCTCTTTCTGGCCGATGAGGAAAAGGATGTGTTTGTCCCGGTGGCCCAGAAAGGATTGTCTGAAAACTATTTACACGCAGGAACAGAGCGAGCCAGGAAGACAGTGGCCGACATCCTGGAAGGGGGTTATCTCTCCATTCTTGATGCTGCCACAGACCCTCGGGTAGAAAACCACGAGGCGAAAAAGGCCGAAGGGATCGCTTCCATTCTGGTCGTGCCGGTTATGGTGAGGGATAAGGCCATCGGGATTCTTTCTCTATATACGGACAGTACCAGGGATTTTTCCAATGATGATGCAGATTTCCTGACCGCACTTGCCGAACAGGGGGGTATGGCCATTGAGCATGCCCGGTTGATTGATCAGATTAAAGGAAACACGAAACTTTTTCATGACCTGTCAGCCAGTGTCAATTCTACTCTGGACGTGAAGGAAATTTTACACATCATGTCGGTCGATATTGCCCATGTTTTTGATATAAAGGCCGTTTCCGTTCGCCTGCTTGATGAAGACAAAAAGATTCTGAAACTTGTCGCAAGTCATGGACTGAGCGAAAAATATCTCGACAAGGGTCCCATATCCGCAGAAAAAAGTATTGCCGAGGCCCTTAAGGGTAATCCTGTGGTGATCAAGGATGCGACAACCGAAAGAGGTGTTCAGTATAAAAAGGAGAAGAAGGAAGAGGGTATTGTCTCCATTCTATGTGTTCCCATAAAGGCCAGAGAAGACGTTATCGGGGTGCTGAGGCTTTATAGTGAGGTCCAGCGGGAATTCACCGATGATGAAATCATGCTGGTTACCGCCCTGGCACATCAGGGGGGAGTGGCTATCCAGAACGCCTCCATGTATCTGATGCTTCAGGATGATATGGAGGCCCTGAAAGATGAAATATGGAGCCACAAATCCTGGTTTTAGATAATCTTTCAAAAGTTTTAAGTGAGCTAAAGTGTCTAAAGTGAACTAAAGTTGAAAACAGGATGGAACCGTTGTTTTGGATGGAGAGGCTATTGGAGTCCCTCCAAGACGCGATTTGTGAGATTTGTGTTTTTTCTGGCAGAAAATAAATTCGTTATTCGAATATCGAAAACCGGAGATCGATTTACGATTTACGAATTTAGAGTTTCATGCTTCGGATTTCCGGTTTATCCGGGTTAGGCTTTGGTAGAGCGTTTAGTTTTGGGGGATTTTTCAGTCTCTTTTGTTGGGGGGGGCCTCTGTTTGAAAAAAACGACTCATGCTTTCCGTTAATTCCTGAAACTGTTCACTCTGGCTTTTTACAACGTTCTGGAAGCCCTTGATCACCTCTCCTTGATCAGCAGCCCATTTTTCGTCTTGTAGCATCCGCAAGTGCTTTATAGTCTCCTCCTGGTCAGCAGCCTTTTTCTTGAGATGCTCGTATTTTCTTACCAATGTCAGGTG
>JAUVKS010000059.1 GCA_030596145.1 Pseudomonadota bacterium
AATACCGTCCATGCCCGCTTTTGAAGAAATATGTTGATGCCGGTTTCCTCGGCAGAAAATCGGGAAGAGGATTTTACGACTACAGTAAAAAATAATAAGCAACCACATAGATTCCCCCTCCCCTAACCCCTCCCACCAAGGGAGGGGAAATTGAAATGTTTTCCCCAAGAGAGGGGAAACAGAAATGTTTTTCTTCCCCTTGAGTGGGGAGGTTTCCTACGTTCTCCCTCCCCCTTGAAGGGGGAGGACAGGGTGGGGGTGGATCAATCAACAAAACGACTACAAAAAAGGAGGAACAAACAGATGGAATATAAAAATATCCTGTTCGACGTTGAGGATGGTGTCGCGACCATTACCTTTAACAGGCCAAAGGCACTGAACGCGATGAACGGCGAAACTGTGATAGAGATCCTCGATGCGGCAACCCGATGCAGAGATGATGACAGCATCAAGGCGATAATATTGACCGGCTCCGGTGATAAGGCTTTCGTTGCGGGCGCGGATATATCGGAGATGCAGGACATGAGACCCAGCGAGGCCCTTGCCTTTATGGAAAAAGGCCATGAGACATGGCGTCTTATTGAGACAATGCCGAAACCTGTTGTTGCTGCCATAAATGGTTTCGCCCTTGGCGGCGGCACGGAAATCGCGATTGCCTGCGATATGAGATTTGCCTCTGAAAATGCCCGTTTTGGCCAGCCTGAAATCATGATCGGACTGATACCGGGATGGGGAGGAACACAGAGACTTACCCGCCTTATCGGGATGGGCAGGGCCAAAGAACTCGTCATGGCCGGAGTACAGATAGACGCGCAGAGGGCCTATGAGATAGGTCTGGTAAACAGAGTCTATCCGGCGGATCAGCTCATGGAGGAGACAAAAAAGTTCGCCAAAAAACTGGCTCGTATGCCCGCTTTCGCTATCAAGATGGCCAAACATTCCATTAACTACGGCGATGATCTTTCCCTGGATAATGCAAACAGACTGGAGATGCAATGTTGTGCCCAGTGCTTCAGTACCGATGATCAAAAGGAAGGAATGAAGGCCTTCATTGAAAAAAGGAAACCTAACTTTGTCGGGCACTAACATAATGTCCACCTCCCCTAACCCCTCCAACTCCGCCATACAAACGGCGGACTTTCGGCAGGGGGGAAACACAATTTCTCTTTCATACCCCCCTTTTGTAAAGGGGGGCAGGGGGGATATAGATTTTACAACAAAACCAACTAAAAAAGGAGGATGAAATGAGATTTGGACCAACAGAAGAACAACAAATGGTAAAGGACCAGGTGGCAAGATTTGCTGATGAAGAGATTAAACCTAACGCCGCGGAGTGGGATAAAACCCACGAACATCCCGAAGCGGTCTGCCGCAAGCTTGGCGAAATGGGGATTATGGGGGTTGCAGTTTCTCCTGATTACGGCGGAGCGGGCATGGATAACGTGACTTATGCCATGTGCATGATCGAGATTTCCAGAGGTTGCGGAAGCTGCGGCGTTATCGTATCCGTTAACAATTCTCTTTACGGTTATCCGGTCAACACCTACGGGACACATGAACAGAAACTCAGACTCCTGACACCAGTGGCCAGTGGAAAAGTCGAAGGCTGCTATGCCCTCACGGAGTCTGGTGCCGGCTCTGATGCGGGTGCTCTGAGATGCCGTGCTGAACTGAAGGGAGACAAGTACATTGTAAATGGCGTCAAAAAGTTCATCACCAGCGGCAATGTCGCCGATTACTGCGTTCTGGCCGCCAATGAGGATCCGGAAAAAGGGTACAAAGGAATCCTCACTCTCGTCGTTGATCTGAAGAACACACCAGGGTTCTCCCTCGGAACGATTGAGGAAAAGATGGGAATCCTCGCCTCTGGTACGGCTGAAATGGTCTTTGAAGATGCCGAGGTTCCCGCGGAAAATCTCTTGGGCAAACCCGGCGAGGGATTCAGGCAGATGTTGTCAGGTCTCGATGCGGGAAGGATCGGAATCGGCTGTCAGGCCTGCGGTATCGGCAGGGCCGCTCTGGAAGATGCCATCGACTACGCAAAAGAAAGGGTACAGTTTGGCAAACCGATTACCTCTTTCCAGGCAATACAGTGGAAGCTGGCCGACATGGCAACTGAACTAGATGCCGCGGAATTGCTGCTCCTCAAGGCCGCCTGGATGGAGGACAATGGTCTTGACTATGAGAAGGAATCGGCACAGGCGAAGATGTATGCCTCAGATGTGGCAATGAAGGCCGCAATTGAAGGCGTACAGATCTTCGGCGGTTATGGATACTGCAAAGATTACCCCGCCGAGAGACACATGCGCGATGCCAAGATATGCCAGATTTATGAAGGCACCAACGAAATTCAAAGAGTCGTAATTGCACGGAAGCTGTTGGGTGCAAGATAAAAGTTTTTAATCCTCCCTTGTTCCCCCCTTTTCTAAAGGGGGGTTAAGGGAGGGGTAACCCTTTCCCAATCTATCAGACAGTGTGGCATGGATCCGCTGCAGGCGGATTTGTCCGTGTCCGTGTAAAGCTTCTGTAGGGTCGGGTTTTACACCCGACCGCAAGCGGTGGTTCGCCTGAGGCGGACCACCCTACAATGCTACATGCAGCGCAGGGCTTTAGCCCTGCCCAGAAATCCGGCTCCAACAGAAAAAATACATGAATCCCGAACTAATAGATACACTGACATTAAAAAACGATACAAAAATTGTCTTCCTGATTCTGGATGGCGTAGGCGGTCTTCCCCTACCGGGAAGTGATAAAACAGAACTTGAAACCGCCAACACTCCCAATCTTGACCGCCTGGCCGGATCATCCATCTGTGGTCTTCTCGACCCGATTGGATACGGGATAACACCGGGAAGCGGCCCCGCCCATTTCGCATTGTTCGGCTATGACCCCGTAAAAAATAATGTGGGAAGGGGAATACTGTCAGCCGCGGGAATCGACTTCCCCATGACGGAAAGAGATCTCTTCATGAGAGTCAACTTCGCAACTGTAGATAAAAGCGGTGTCGTTATTGACAGGAGAGCGGGCCGCATCGACAATGAAACCAACAGAAAACTCTGCCGCAAATTACAGGAAGGTGTCCGTTTGAATTCATGTGATGTCTTCTTTGAAACGGTAAAGGAACACCGTGGGCTCATCGTTCTGAGGGGAGATAACATGAGGGATGAGATAGAAGAGACAGACCCTCAAAAAGTAGGAATGCCCCCAATTCCCCCAAAGGCCCTGACACCGAAGGCGGAAGAGACTGCCATACTTATTACTGAACTGACAGAAAAAGCGAGAGAGATTCTTTCCGATGAGGGGAAGGCAAATGCGATGCTGCTTCGGGGCTACGCGAAATATCGAAGCTTCCCCAGCCTCGGTAAGAGATTCAACCTCAATCCGCTCGCGATTGCGAACTATCCCATGTACAAAGGCATCGCGCGGCTCTTGGGTATGACCGTCAATCAGCAGACAAACACGATAAAGGAAGAATTCGCCGCCCTGCGTGAAAATTACGAAAAATACGATTTCTTCTTCCTCCATATCAAACCCACAGATTCAAGGGGTGAAGATGGAGACTTCGATGCTAAGGTAAAAGTCATAGAGGAGGTGGATTCTCTCCTCCCTGTGATAACTGAACTCAACCCCGATGTCCTGGTCGTAACCGGAGACCACTCAACACCGGCGCTGCTCGCCTCTCACAGTTGGCATCCGGTGCCCGTGCTCTTATCTTCAGACACCTGCAGACCAGACAGCGTAGAACAATTTAGCGAAACAGAATGCACCCGCGGCGGGCTTGGAAGGCTGCCCATGGTATACCTTATGGGAATAGCCCTCGCGCATGCGAAAAGACTGACGAAGTTTGGCGCCTAATAGATCAAATATCAAAATTAAAAAGTAAAAAGTAAAAAGTAAAACGGAAAAACTATGAAAGGTGATGATATTTCGGAAAGATTGGTTGGTTTTTCAGTTCGTATTATTCGGTTAACAAATTCGTTGCCCAAAAATGCTGTTGGAAAACATGTTTCTAACCAATTATTGAGGTCGGGAACTTCACCTGGTGCAAATTATGAAGAAGCTCGCGGTGCGGAGAGTTCAGCCGATTTTATTCATAAGCTCAGGATTGTTTTGAAAGAATTACGAGAAACACTTTATTGGTTGAAGGTTATAAAAAAGGGAGAATTGCTACACTCTGAGGAGTTGGAAGGCATATCAAATGAAACAGAGCAATTAAGTAAAATAATTGCTCAATCTATAATTACAGCCAGGAAAAAGCAAAAATGAGACTTATTCATTTTACTTTTTAATTTTTCATTTAATAGATCCCTGCTTCACATCCGCCAGCCAGCACCTTGCCCAGTTCCCTGCATCCTTCCAGGGCTTCCTCAGTCACAGCTTTTCTGCAGATGACCGGTTCGTAAACCTTTTTGAATTTGTAGCCAAGGGCTATGCGTTCAATACTGTTCACCGCGCCGGTTCCGTCATTGCCAGCACTGACAAATACAACATAGGGTTTCCGGAAGACCTTCTCCTGAGCCGATAAGTATGTCCTGTCAAAAAAATCCTTAATCGCCCCCGACATATAGCCAAAGTTTTCCGGCGTGCCGATAGCGAGTCCGTCCGATTCCAGGAGGTCTTCAAGGGTGGCATCTTTTGCCCTTTTCAGGATGACCTCAACATTTTCAATGCAACCGGCTCCCTCCGCCACGGCATGAGCCATCTTCTCAGTATTGCCTGTCTGTGAATGATAAACAATCAATATCCTGACCATATTTCACCTGAAGGGAGGATAAAGGCATTATTCTTCACCCCCACCCCACCTCCCCCATCAAGGGGGAGGAGAAATGCGGGCAGGTAAACCCCGCCACTACACCTTTGTGCCTTTGTATCTCAAGCTGCTGGCTGAAGCTGGTAGCAACCTACTTCCCCTCTTTCTTTCGCTTCTCAAGCTCCTCAGCCCTGAGCTCCTTGCGAAGGATTTTTCCAACATTTGTTTTAGGAAGATCCTTACGAAATTCGATCTCTGTGGGAAGCTTGTATTTTGCCAGTTTTTCCTTGCAGAAATCAATCAACTCTTCCTGAGTTGCCGTCTCGCCCTCTTTGAGTACTACGAAAACCTTGACGTTTTCCCCGCGCTTCGGATCAGGAACACCGATAGAACAGGCCTCCTGTACCTTGGGATTTTCATAGAACACCTCGTCTACATCCCTCGGATAAATGTTAAAGCCACCCGATATGATCATATCCTTCTTGCGATCGACGATATAGAAATATCCATCCTCATCCATCGTGGCGATATCTCCGGTATAACACCAGCCGTCCCTGAGTGTGTTCGCCGTCTCATCGGGCATATTCCAGTAACCCTTCATCACCTGGGGTCCCTTGACAATAAGCTCTCCTCGTTCCCCTACAGGCACATCTGTTACGCCATCCTCTAGATCAACGATGCGACATTCAGTGTCGGAGATGGGAAGTCCGACACTTCCTATCTTACGGGCGCCGCCCGCGAAAGGATTGATATGCGTCACGGGAGTGGTTTCGGTCAATCCAAAACCCTCGACGATGACAGCTCCTGTAGTTCCCTCAAACTCGTGGATAACCTCAACAGGCAGCGGCGCGCTTCCGGAGAAAGCACCATTAATGCAGCTCATGTCCGTTTTCTTGATATCGGGATGGTTCAACATGCCGATATACATGGTCGGTACGAGGGGCGCGAATGTAGGCTTGAATTTCCGTATTGCTTCCAGAAGCTGTTCCGGCTGCGGCCTCGGAACAAGAATATTCCCCCACCCCATACAAACAGCAAAATTCATGCATGTAGTCATGCCAAAGACATGGAAAAAGGGAAGCGCGCTCAGTATGATCTCCTCACCCTTCTTAAACTTGGGAAACCACGCTACGGCCTGCTGAACCTGCTTGCTCAGATTGGAGTGGGTGAGCATGACCCCCTTGGAGACACCGGTGGTCCCGCCGGTATATTGATACATGGCCACATCTTCAAACCCGATTTTCACTTCGGGCGGATTGGGGGCATATTTTGCGATACAATCCTTCCACTTGTAGACATCGGCCGCCGGTTTTACATCCGCGGCAAGCTTTTTCTTTTTGGCTACCAGCGGGAAGAGAAGATTCTTGGGAAATGGGAGATAATCTCCGATTGAGGTATAGACTATCTCTTTTATCCCTGTTTTAGGCCGCAGGTCTATCATCCTGTTCCCCAGGAGATCAAGGGTAATGAGAACCTTGGAACCGGAATCGTTGAACTGATGTTCCAGTTCACGATCCGAATAGAGAGGATTGTTCATAACAGTAACAGCCCCCAGTCTCAGTGTGGCATAATAGGCCGCGACACAGGGGATAACATTCGGAAGCAGGATGGCAACGGCATCCCCCTGTTTAACGCCAAAATCGGCAAGGCACACCGCAAAACGGTCTACCATATCTTTCAGTTCCTTATAAGTTACCTCATAACCCTGAAAGCTAAGCGCCATCTTATCCGAAAACTGATCGGCCATCTCATCCAGCATATCGGGCAGGCATATTTCCTCGTACTTGATGGATTCCGGCACACCCTCTTCATAAGACTTCAGCCACGGTTTGTCCTGATATTTGATTTCTTCAGCCATATCTTCCTCCTTTTAAAGAATTACGTAGTGGTTCATTCCCAATACAAGACTACCTTAAATGGAAACCTTTTAAAAATTAACTTTTAAGTCATTGCGAGAAGCGAGTGAGACTTTAGCCGCGAGCAAAGCTAAGCGATCTCATTGTTGAGGGAGATTACTTCGCCTCTTCGGGGCTCGCAACGGCTTCGCCGGATTGCTTCACTGCGTTCGCAATGACAGTATGCGTATTTTTCAAAGGCCTTAAATGACCGCCGGTCATTCTTTATATAGTTTAACCAATTTTTCACAAAAAAGCCATAAAAAAATCCCCCCTGCCTCCCTTTTCTAAAGGGGGGCAGGGGGGATTTTACATCACTTGTCATTCACGACCTGATCGGGAATCTATCAGCTATAATTCACATTAATGATAGGTTCCCGTTTACACGGGAATGACATTCCAAACATAGCGCAGGGCTTTAGTCCTGCACGCGAGCTGCAACCTTGCACTGCTCTCTTATCGAAATGACTTTACTCTTCAGCTCCCTCTGTCGTTTCCTCCTCTGTGGGAGTTTCCTCCTCTGCTGGAGTCTCCTCTGCTACTGCCTCTTCCTGCGGCTTTTCAGCCTCTTCCAAACCCATGGCATCCCAGATGATTTCGGCTATATCAAGGGCAGTCATCGTTTCTTCCTTCTGTAAATCCTTGATACCATCTTCCATCATCGTCAGGCAGAAGGGACAGGCCACCGCAATCGTATCCGCGTTTTTCTCGATTGCCTGACCTGTTCTCATATTGTTAATTCTATCACCTATATCCTCTTCCATCCACATTCTGGCACCGCCGGCGCCGCAGCAGAAAGCCTTATCCCTGTTCCTTTCCATCTCCGTCAGTTTCATGCCGGGAACGGCACTAAGAGCCTTTCTCGGCTGATCATAGATATCGTTATATCTTCCGAGGAAACAGGAATCGTGGTAGGTGAAGAGACCTTCCACCGGTTTCTTCAGCTTGATTTTTCCCTGGGCAACCAGATCGGCCAGTATCTCCGTATGGTGATAGACCTCATAATTTCCGTCGAAATTAGGATAATCCTTCTTAAGGGTATTGTAGCCGTGCGGACATGTGGTAATGATCTTCTTCACACCATAGCCATTCATTACTTCAATATTCATCTGAACCAGTGTCTGAGAGAGATATTCATTTCCACCCCTCATGGCGGAATCACCACAACAGCCCTCCTCCGCACCGAGTACGCCGAAGCTGACTCCCGCCTCCTTGAGGATCTTGGCAAAGGCGATCGCCGTTTTCTTGCCCCTGTCATCAAATGACCCGGCACATCCCACATAGTAGAGATACTCCACGCCGGCATCCTCCGCCAGTGTTTTGACACCCAGCTCCGGCGCCCAATCGGACCTCAGATGCGCCCCGATACCCCAGGGATTGGAGTTGTTTTCCATGTTCCTGTAGGTAAGCTGAAGCTCAGGAGCAAAATCCGCCTCCATCAGAACCTTATACTGCCTCATATCAACAATCTTGGGCACATGCTCGATAAAGACGGGGCAGTGTTCCATACAGTACATACAGTTCGTACAGGCCCACAGCTCATGCAGATCGATGACCTCGCCCACCATTGCCTTTTCCGGTTCCGGTATCTGGGGTTCCTCACCCTCTTTCGCGGCCTTCTTCGCCGCAAGGACAACAGGCGCCCTTTCCAGCCAGTATTCTTTAATATCCTGAATAAGCTTTTTGGGTGAAAGCGGTTTCCCTGAGAGATAGGCGGGACAGCCATCCTGGCAACGACCGCATAGTGTGCATGCATCTGAATCAAATATCTGTTTCCATGTAAAATCTTCCAATTGACCCACACCAAAGGATTCGGCAGTCTCAAAATCACGGATCGGCTCAAGCGCACCCGTCGGCTTCAATGACTTCATGTACTGATTGACTGGCGACGTAATAATATGTACCAGTCTCGAATAAGGGATGTAAGCAATAAATCCCATGGCGAGAAACGCGTGACACCACCACATCACCTTGTGAAGGGTCTTGGCTGTGCCATAATCCACACCCTGAAGGGTTTGTGCCAGGGCATATCCCACAAAAGACCATTTTCCCCAGGTAAACCCGTCTACATTAATGTTAACATGCAACCTTAACGCTTCCACTATAAATCCGGTCACGATGATACCACCAATCAAAAGAAGAACAATAGCATCATCCGCAGTGCTATCGGGCTTCCCTTTGTAACCAAGTCGATCCGGTTTCTGGATATATCTTCTCACCAGTGCTATGGTAACACCAACAAGAACGGCAACACCGAATACCTCCATTATAAATGAAAACCAGAGGTAAAATCCCCCGTGAAAGAAGGGAACAAGAAAGGGTAAATGAAAGTGCGTTGCGTCAAATGCCGCGCCAAATATTAAGACAAAAAATCCAAAAAAGATTAACCCATGAAAAATGCCAGGGTAGGCATCCTTAAACGTCCTTATCTGAAGGAAACCATTGACAATGAGTGACTTAATTCGCTCTCCCGTGTTATCTGTTCTGTCCTCAGGCTTACCCAACGCCTTCCACATCTGCCATCGCCTGTAAAGACCATAGACAAATATAGCCAGTGCAATCGCCGTAAAGGCAAACAGAATCAACTCATAA
>JAUVKS010000042.1 GCA_030596145.1 Pseudomonadota bacterium
CCCTTCGAGGAAGCCCTGAAAAAAGCCAAAACCCGGATGAGAAATCTAAAGGGGGAAGAAACGTCCACCGATGTCGTTTGCGATAAGTGTAAAAGCCCGATGGTCAAAAAATGGGGGCGGTTCGGCTGGTTTCTGAAATGCACCGGTTGCGACAACACGACCAACTTAACCCAGGATGAAAATGGAAATATCAACCGGAAGGAAGAACAGACAACCGACACAGTCTGCAGCAAATGCGGAAAGAACATGGTTATTAAAGAGGGAAGGTTCGGCAGGTTTCTGGGATGTTCCGGCTATCCTGAATGTAAAAACACGATGCCGATAAGTTTGGGTGTAAAGTGTCCTGAAGAAGATTGCCCCGGGGAACTCTGTGAAAGACGTACAAAAAAGGGGAAGATATTCTTCGGCTGCTCCAACTATCCGAAATGTTCCCATGCCCTCTGGGACAAGCCGATACCTGAAAAATGCCCCCAATGTGAAGCTCCCTTCCTGGTCGAAAAATATATTCGGGGGAAGGGATATTTCAAGACCTGCACCAATAAAGATTGCGGGTATAAAGAAAAAAAACAGTAGGGTCGGGTTTTACACCCGACCGTTTGCGGTGGCATGTAAAATACCACCCTACAAGCTGATGGAATTAAGCGAATGTAGCATTGTAGGGTCGGGTTTTATACCCGACCGCATCGGTGGCATGTAAAATGCCACCCTACAAGCTGACGTGTAGTATGGATAAGCCTCTTCCAAAAAGAAAATGTTCAAGATTAAAAGACAAAGATATATATAGCCATGATAGCACGATAGTTCATGTAATTATTGGAACATCTGATAAAAGACCATATTTTAGTGATAGTAATTTGGCGGAGAAGTTTTGCGATATTTTGACTAATGTCTCAAGGGAAAAAGATGTTAAGGTACATGCATATTGTATTATGCCAGACCATATACATCTTCTGTTGGAAGCTTCTAAGGGAATAGGTATTATTGAATTTGTAAAGCAAATTAAAGGGCGCTTTTCTACCCTATGCCGGAAGAGTGGAAAGATTGTTCATTTGCAGAGGAGCTTTTATGACCACATTTTGAGAAGAGATGAAGATGTTTATAATGTTGCAAAATATATTATTGGAAATCCTGTTCGCGCTGGAATAGAGAAAGCTTATGGTAAATATCCCTTTGCAGGCTCATTGGTATATGAACTGTAGGGTCGGGTTTTACACCCGACCGCAAATGGTGGCATATAAAATGCCACCCTACAAGCTGATGATATTAAGCGAATGTAGCATCGTAGGGTCGGGTTTTACACCCGACCGCAAATGGTGGCATGTAAAATGCCACCCTACTGACGGAAAATTGAAACTTGAAACTTGAAACTTTAGACTCAAAACCTGTAACCATCATCGGCGGTGGGCTTGCCGGATGCGAAGCTGCATGGCAACTATTGAAAAGGGGATTTGATGTTCTACTCTATGAAATGAAGCCTCAGGTATTCTCACCCGCCCACAAATCGCCACTCCTCGCCGAGCTTGTATGCAGCAATTCGCTGCGTTCCAACAGCATACGCAATGCCGTGGGTCTCCTCAAGGAAGAGATGCGGCAAATGGGCTCTCTTATCATCGAGGCGGCCGATGCTACAGCTGTACCGGCGGGAAAGGCCCTGGCCGTGGACAGAACACTGTTTTCACAATATATCGAGCAGAAGCTAAATGGGTGCAAAGGATTAAAGATCATCCGGGAAGAGATTACGGAAATTCCCGATGACTCCATTGTCATTATTGCAAGCGGTCCGCTTACATCCGATTCCCTGGCAAAGAGCATCTCAAAGATTGCCGGCTGTGAATACCTCTATTTCTATGATGCAATCTCACCCATAATAGATAAAGATTCGATTGACTTCACCAGAGCATTCAGGGCCTCAAGATACGACGACGGAGACGGAGATTACCTGAACTGCCCCCTTGGCAGAGAGGAATATGAACGGCTCTGGAAGGCAATTACAGAGGGCGAAGAGGCCCCCCTCAGAAACTTTGAGGATTTTAAGTGCTTTGAAGGCTGTCTACCCATTGAGGTTATGGCCAAAAGGGGAATGAACACCCTCGCCTTCGGACCGATGAAACCTGTAGGTCTGACAGACCCCAGAACAGGGGAACAACCCTATGCCGTTGTCCAGCTCCGTCAGGAAAACAGGAAGGGCACACTTTTCAATATGGTGGGATTTCAGACAAAATTGACATGGCCGGAGCAAAAACGGATATTCAGAATGATACCGGGGTTAGAAGAAGCAGAATTTGTGAGATACGGCAGCATTCACCGCAACACCTTCATCAACTCCCCTGCCCTTCTCGAAAAGACCCTTCAACTTCGTTCAAGACACGACATTTTTTTTGCCGGCCAGATCACCGGTGTAGAGGGGTATGTGGAATCCACAGCCATGGGGTTGATCGCGGGAATAAACGCATCCCATTTTCTAAAAGGTAAAGATTTGGACATACCGCCAAAGACAACAGCCCTCGGCGCACTTTTGCATCACATCACAAATACCAGCTACAAAACTTTTCAGCCGATGAATGTGAATTTTGGCCTTTTCACGCCACTCCAAAAGAGAGTGCCAAAGAGAGAAAGGGGGCAATATTTTGCGGAACGTGCGCTTTCGGATCTGGGAAAATGGAGGCAGGATCTTTTAATCAGGAGGGACAGCATAGGAATATAGCATTGTAGTTTGCGGTGGCATATAAAATGCCACCCTACAATCTGAAGAGATTAAGTAAATATAGCATTGTAGGGTCGGGTTTTACACCCGACCGTTTGCGGTAGCATGTAAAATACCACCCTACGGCATCGAAGAATTACATTTTCAAAAGTCTCGAAAAAAGGAACAGAACAACAAACAGGCAAGGCCTCTTAGCTATTCCTTAGATAAATTATCCTTAGCCCTTCCAGGGTGAGCATCTCATCGACTACATCTATGGTTTTTGTTTCGGGGGCTATGATGCCCGCCACTCCGCCTGTCGCCACAACGTAGGGATTAGATTTCGCTTCGGCCTTCATGCGATCCACTATCCCGTCCACAAGACCAGCATAGCCGAACATGATCCCGGCCTGCATACTGCTCACCGTATCCTTGGCAATAATAGATTTTGGCCTGCCGAATTCGACCCTTGGAAGCTTCGAAGCCCTTTCAAAAAGCGCCTCACTCGATATTATTATACCGGGAGCTATACAGCCCCCCATGTATTCCCCTTTTTCTGAAATATAATCAAAAGTCGTAGCCGTACCGAAATCCACAACTATGAGTTCCTTCTTGTATTTTTCATAAGCGGCAACGGCATTAACTATCCTGTCCGCACCTACTTCCCTTGGATTATCATAAAAGATAGGCATTCCGGTTTTGATTCCCGGCCCGACAATGAGAGGCTTTACATTGAAATATTTTTCACAAAGAGGTTCCAGGATGTTCAGCATAGTGGGAACCACACAGGAAATTATAATATTCTCAACGGGCTTCGAACTGGCCCCGCTCATCTTGTACAGATTGAGCATCCTGATTCCATATTCATCTACCGTATGATTTACAACAGTCCTGATTCTCCAGTGATGCAAAAGGTTGTCTCCATCATACAAACCAAGCACCGTATGCGTATTCCCCACATCAATGACCAGAAGCATTATCAATCCCCCGTTAACGAAACATCTCCAGCTATCACACGCCTTGTTCTTTTCTCTCCATTAAGAATGAGGAGCGCGCCATACTCATCGATACCAATAGCCTCCCCTACTTGAATATCATCTCTTAAAGCAACCTTAATGTTCTTTCCAATGATACCGGAGTATTTCAGCCACTCATCTTTTATTGGGCTGAATCCTTCTGACAAAAATTTATTATACCACTTTTCGAGGGATTCATATAATCTTATGGCGAAATCAAGGCGCGACACGTTCTTCCCAACCTCTTCGTTCAAGGAGGTGGAACTATCCCGGAATTCCTCATGGAACTCATCCTTTTTCATTCCGATATTAACACCGATCCCCACGATGACAAAATCAACCTGCTCACCGGCAGTCCTCATCTCCGTGAGAATACCGCACGCTTTTTTCCCCTTAATCAGCACATCATTTGGCCATTTTAAAGTAACATCTGCCGGACAATATTCAGACAGAAGCTCGGCCACTGCAACACCCGACGCAAGGGTAATCTGAGGAGCCACGGCTGGTTCAACGGAGGGTCTTAGAATGATGGAGGTATATATATTCCTCCCAGGAGGAGATTGCCATGTCCTGCTCATACGACCCTTTCCCTTCGTCTGACAATCGGCAATAACAACCGTTCCATCCGGGGCACCTTCCCTGGCAAGTTTGAAGGCATATATATTTGTAGAGTCGACCTCTCTTAAGAAGTGTACCCTGTTTCCTATAAACCTTCCTGAGAGGCGATCCGCTATATCGTGTTCGTTAAAATTCATAATACAAGAATTGTAGGGTCGGGTTTTATACCCGACCGCATCGGTGGCATGTAAAATGCCACCCTACTTCTTTTATAGAGGGGCTTTTATTCGTAAGGATATGTCAGATGCCGGCGCTGAATGGGTAAGCGCTCCTACAGATATAAAATCCACCCCCGTCTCAGCAATTTTCCTAACACTGGACAGCGTGACATTTCCGGAAGCCTCAACCAATGCCCTTCCATTTATAAGGAAGACTGCCCTTTTCATCTCCTCTACCCCCATATTATCGAGCATTATGGCGTCCACCCCGGCAGACAGAGCCTCCTCAACTTCTTTCAGATTCTTTACCTCAACTTCCACCTTCAAGGTGTGAGGAACATTACCGGAGACACTGTTAACAGCAGCGGAAATACCACCGGCAGCATCAATATGATTGTCCTTTATCAAAATGCCGTCATAGAGGCCAAATCTATGGTTAAAACCACCACCGACCCTGACGGCATACTTATCCAGCACCCTTAACCCGGGTATCGTTTTTCTTGTATCCAGAACCTTTGCACCGGTTCCCCTGATTTCATCCACATATTTTCTCGTCAGCGTGGCAATCCCGCACATTCTCTGCAAAAAATTGAGTGCAACCCTCTCCGCGGTAAGAATACTTCCCAGGTTTCCCGATATCTCTGTCAGGACATCTCCGCTTTTGACCAACTCGCCATCTTCAACACTACCTTCAAACTTTATATCCTCATCAGAAAAGATAAAGACCTCTTTAAAAACACCAATCCCGGCTATAACCATATCCTCTTTAGCCATAACCCGGGCCTGGCCAACCTCTTTCCCTGTAAGAATAGCTGAAGTGGTTATATCCCCTGAACCGACATCCTCCTCAAGGGCCGATTGTATCAGCCGACGTATGATATGTTTCTGTAACATTTTGCAAAAGTGAGTAAAATTAAAAGTTAAAAGTGAGCTAAAGTTAAAATACACGTCTTTGGCATGGTCAATTTTAAACAGGTTGTGCTGAAAGCGCATCCTTTAACTTTAGGCACTTTAGTTCACTTTAGGCATTTTAAACTTTTATTATGCCCCTATCTCCTCAAGTCTACTAAGAGCCGCCTCAATCACACCTTGCTTCTCTTTAAGTTCCTCGAACTTAGCTTTCTCCTTTGTTACAACTTCTTCCGCGGCTTTTTCCATAAAATCACTATTGGCAAGCTTCTTGGAAACAATGGTAAGCTCCTTGTCAATCTTTGCGATTCTTTTTTCGAGTCTTGCTTTCTCCGAAGCTATATCTATCGTACCTTCCAGTAGTACAAACACCCTGACAGACCCGGCAACACCGGTTGCGGCGCCTTTCGGTTCCTCCATCTCGCCACGGACAGTCAACTCTTCCAGGTTGCCCAGATTTATAATATAGTCTCTCCCGGCAGTCAGCACAGAGATTAACTCTTCATCAGGTGCGGATACAACTACTTTCAACTTCTTTGAGGGAGGGATACTCATTTCACCCCTTATATTTCTCACACTGGTGATTACATCCATAATAACCCCCATCTGTTTTTCCGCATCCTGATCACGAAGATCATCATCCACTGTTGGAAACACGCTGACCATGACAGAGCCTCCGTCGCCCCCCAACTTCTGCCATATCTCCTCAGTTAAAAACGGCATAAATGGGTGCAGAAGCTTCATGAAATCCTTTAAAACCATAAGAATGGTCTGTTGAGCGGCAAGTCTTTTTGCGCGGTCATCCTTGCTATAGATGACAGGCTTCACCAGCTCAAGATACCAATCACAGAACTCGTGCCAGATAAAGCGATATATGCTGCCGGAGGCGTCATTAAATTTGTACTCATCCAGATATTTCGTTACATCTCCTATAGTCTTGTTGAGTCTGTCTTTAATCCAGCGGTCACAGAGTGAGTAATCATCCTTTTCAGGTTCAACACCCTCTTCAGGGTAGCCATCAAGTCTCATCATGGAAAACCTCGTGGCATTCCATATCTTGGTCACGAAATGTTGGTAACCTTCAATCCGCTCTCCCGACATCCTCACATCCCTTCCCTGAGCTGTGAACGCCGCAAGGGTAAACCTGAAGGCATCCGTTCCGTATTTATCTATCATCTCGAGAGGATCTATAATATTACCCTTAGACTTGCTCATCTTGTCCCCTTCCGCGTCACGGACAAGGGCATGGAGATAAACATCCTCAAAAGGAACATCCTTCATAATATAAATACCCATCATCATCATCCGTGCCACCCAGAAAAAGAGGATGTCAAAACCGGTAATCAGAAGGGTGGTAGGATAAAACGTCTTCAATGCTTCTGTATCATCCGGCCACCCAAGTGTCGAAAAGGGCCAGAGCGCGGAACTGAACCAGGTATCCAGAACATCTTCCTCCTGCCTTAATGAGGTTCCTCCACACTCGGGACAGCTCTCCGGATCATCCGTGGAAACAATCACTTTCCCGCATCCTTCACAATTCCACACAGGAATCCTGTGACCCCACCAAATCTGTCTGGAGATACACCAATCACGAATATTGCTCATCCATTCAAAATAGGTTCCCTCCCACATGGATGGAACTAACTTGGTCTCCCCTTTGATCACAGCTGCAGAGGCAGCCTTGGCCAGTGGTTTTATCTTTACAAACCACTGCTTGGAAATGGCAGGTTCTATAACCGTGTTACACCTGTAGCAGTGTCCCACATTGTGCATATAGGGTTCCTTACCAACCAGATAACCGCCCTTTTTCAGGTCCCGAATAACATTTTCCCTGCACACGTAGCGATCCTGTCCCTGATAAATGCCTCCATTTTCATTGATGACAGCACTATCGTCCATAATCTTGATAATCTCAAGATTTTGCCTTTCAGCCATCGCAAAGTCATTCGGATCACAGGCGGGCGTTATTTTCACCGCTCCCGAACCAAACTCCATCGATACATAATCATCCCCTATAATAGGTATTTTTCTATTAACCAGAGGAAGAATGGCCTCTTTTCCGATCATATCCTTGTATCTTTTATCATCCGGGTTGACCGCGACTGCCGTATCTCCCAACATTGTCTCGGGACGTGTCGTAGCCACAATAATCTCCCCTTCACCATCCGCAAGGGGATACCTGATATCCCAGAGCCCACCTTCTTTTTCCTCATACTCAACCTCGAGGTCTGATATGGCCGTATGACACCGGGGACACCAGTTAACAATATAATCCCCCTGATAGATAAGACCGTCGTTATAGAGCCTCACAAAGGTCTCCCTTACAGCTCTCGTTAACCCTTCATCCATAGTGAAGCGTTCTCTCGACCAGTCGCAGGAACATCCAAGCCTCTGGAGCTGGTTCAGAATTATCCCTCCAGATTCTTCCTTCCACTCCCATACCCTTTCGATAAACTTTTCCCTGCCGAGATCGTGCCTCGTCAATCCCTCCTTGGCCAGTTCCTGTTCCACAACATTCTGTGTGGCGATTCCCGCGTGATCCATACCCGGCATCCAGAGGGCATTATATCCCTGCATCCTTCTATACCGGGTCATAATGTCCTGCAGAACATTATTCAACGCATGCCCCATATGAAGCATCCCGGTAACATTAGGCGGGGGTATTACTATTGCAAATGGCTTTTTTTCGCTTTTATCCGCCGCTCTGAAATAATCATTATCAAGCCAGTACTTGTACCACTTTGCTTCAACCTCGTGAGGCTCGTAAGTTTTACTCAATGACTTTTCTTCCATATTTTATCTCCACAAAAAAATTGACGGTCTCGTAAAAAATCAAAATATACGCAATTTTGTCATTCCCGTGAAAACGGGAATCCAGTCTTTTCAAGTGCTTAGCCGTTTATAGGTTCCCGCCTACGCGGGAATGACAGCCTTTTTACGAGTGCATTTAAATTATTTTTCCTTAAAAAAACCTCAGTTGCTCCTTCATCTTTCTGATAATTAAAAGCGCATCCACACCGGAAACCGGACTCAAGGGAGCAAACTCACCGGTGGTAAAATCCCTGGCCTCCATGATACCTCTTGAGGTAACAACCATCACCGCATTAAAGTAAGGAAGATCGGGTCTTAAATCGGGAAAGGGAGAAGTGCTTCCGATAAATTTGACCGCCAGATCCTCATCACCGGTAACTTTAATCAATATATCCTCTATCATCATGGCATAGGATGCCCTCGTTATCAGCTCATCCGGATGGAAAGCACCATCAGGATAGTTTTCCAGGCCGCGGACACCTATTTCTAAAATGCCTTCAATATCTGCCCTCAAGGGATGATCGGCAATATCCGATGCTGTGAATATTTTTTTCCCAATTTTTGCCCTGAACTGGTCTGGATCCTTAAAAGAAGTATCAAAGATTTTCCGTGTTCTCCTCTTATAAAGCACATCTATCTTTAATTCTTCCATAAACAGGGCCGCCACATCAGCTCTGGTAATGCTTTCAACAATAGCAATTTTTTTTCCTGTGATAGTCCCGGGCATTGCTCTTTGTATCTTCTGGATCAATTTCCATTCGCTATCCGCTTCATCTATATAATCCTTATTCAAATCAAGCGTCTTGCTGAACATCTTTCCTGCCAGATCAAATTCCAATCCTCCTTTGTATGCTACTCCCATAAAGTAATAGGCAGCGGAAGACTTGGGATCGATGTTAATAGCAAATTTAAACTGTTCTTCGACACGATCCAGCCAATTTTCCTTCTCCTTGCTCATCGTATAAAGTCTCATTTTGCCAACGTGAACGAAGGCCCTTTCTTCTTTTGTCTTTGCATACCGCCCCGCCTTCTTCATAGAATCAAAGGCACTCTCGAAATCTCCTTCATAAGCTTTAACCAACCCAATACCGGCATAAGCCTTGGAATACTTCGGACCAAGCTGAATGGCCAGCTCAAACTCCCTCTGCGCATACTTATACTTACCCTGCTTGAGTAACTTCAGCCCCGCGTAAGTATGATGCTCCGGTGTATCAAGCTGACTCAATGGCTTCCTTATCTCCGGCGCACAGGAAACAACAAAAGCACCAACGATGATCACAATTAATAATACAAACAGATTATGTCTTTTTAATTGACGTATCATGGCTTTTCCCCCTCTTTTAATTCAAATCCTTAATCTCCTTAAATATATTTATACAATTTTGAAGTCAAGGAGTTTTAACCCTTTGTTCCGTAAAGATGAGAGCTTTGCATAACGTTCATATTGTCATTGCGACCCCTCATTCTTTCTCCCGGGACAGCAGAGGGATGAAACACGATAACGACATGATGCTGGCAAAGGCGGCGATGATTAAAACAACGCCATAGCTGAAGTGATGAGCCAGCAGCCCTGCCGAGAAAGCGGCAATGACGGCAGCAATCGCCGTCGTGGCGTTGTAAGCACCCAGGGCTTCTCCCTCCTCAAAAGTAGCAAGTTCAGCAGCCCATGCAGTGCCTCCAACAATGAGCGGCGACCACGCAATTGGACCCAGGATATACATAATTGGAACAAGCCAGTGATTGAGGCTGGACTGTAAATACGCGAGTGTAGCGAGAGCAATGATTGAGACTATTGTCATAATGGTACCGACGATGACGACCCAGGCGTCACCGATTCGTTTTCCGAGCGTGCCGGATGGCGCATAGGCAAATATGCCAATTCCAGAAGCCAGCGCGTGGTACAGCGATGACTTGCAATATGATATTTTGAATGCTGACTTCATCAATAGCGGATAGAGGACGGTAATTAGCCACAGGGCAAGCATAATGAAAAACCATCCGATTAGGTAGAGACCAAATTTAGTTCGCCATTCGCTGACTAAGCGCTTTAGATTATTTAGAGATACCCCTTCATAACGGTGCAGCATTGAATAGACAGTTCGCGGCGGCCTGTGGGAGCGACGCGAAAAATCGATCTTCCCCGGTTTCTGATGCGCGTGTGACGGAGGAAGGTCTCGTGATCCCAGCACCACACCGGGAATCATTAATCCGGCTGAGATTAAAAGGCCGATTTCGGGGTGGGCCTGTAGTATTGCTGCCAATGCCAAACCGGCGGCCTGGCCAACACCATAAAAGGTCTGCAACCATCCAATACGGGCATCCCATTCTGACTTAGGCTTATATTCAACGATAAACATC
>JAUVKS010000187.1 GCA_030596145.1 Pseudomonadota bacterium
GGGCGGTGTGGCCTTTGGTGCTGAGCCCTATATGGCGTATGAAGTTACCAGGGAGGTGAAGAAAGTTACCGATCTTCCCGTGATAGTTAAACTGACTCCGAATGTGACCGATATCGCAGATATTGCGGAGAGTGTGGAAGAGGGGGGAGCGGATGCCATATCTCTTATCAATACACTGAAAGGAATGTCGGTGGATATTGATAAGAAAATCTCTCATCTGAAGAATGTTACCGGTGGTCTGTCGGGGCCGGCGATAAAACCGGTAGCGCTACGGATGGTCTGGGAAGTGGTAAACAGGGTATCTGTTCCTGTAATCGGAGTCGGGGGGATCATGGATGCAGCCGATGCTATTGAGTTCTTTATTGTAGGGGCAAAGGCTGTTCAGATCGGGACAGCGAATTTCATCAATCCACACGCCACAATGGATATCCTCGAAGGGATAGAGGATTACCTGACAGATCATGATATCAGTGATATTAATGACCTGATAGGGACGCTGAAGATTTAAAGTAACTACTCAGGTGTGTAGAGGCGTATAGCAATACGCCCGTACCAAAGGCACAAAGGCACAAAGAAAAAAACAGAACAGTTTAATTAGTTCAATTGGTTTCATTCGTTTCGTTGGTTAACTAATCGAACTAATTGAACAGTTTAAGGAATTCTGATATGGGAGAGGCAGAAGTTATTGTTGATGGTGTATATCTTATAGGTGGCCCCAATATCTCATATTCTGAGGATGCGACGGTGTTTGTAGTCGATTTTGGTGGTGAACTGATCATGATAGATTCCGGTTCCGGCAACAGTTCCAGGATACTGGTAAGTAACATGGAGGATGCCGGCCTCAATCCACAGGATATATCAACCCTGATACTCACACACTGCCACATCGACCACATCGGATCTGCGCCCTATTTCAGAGATAAATTCGGCTGTAAGATAATTATCCATGACCTGGATGCCGATGCCATTGAAGAGGGTGATCAGGTATTGACGGCGGCCAACTGGTACGAGACAACCTTTCCCCCGACACCTGTGGACAAGAGGCTTACGGGTGAACACGAGGTTCTGCAATTCGGAGAGGAGGAACTTCACTGTCTCCATACACCTGGACATACCCCAGGCTCAATATCGCTGTACCTCGACAGGGGAGGGAAGAGGGTGCTCTTCGGCCAGGATATACACGGCCCTTTTCTTTCCAGTTTCGGGTCCGATATCAACAAGTGGAGAGAATCTATGGAAAAGCTCCTTGCCCTGGAGGCTGATATCCTCTGTGAGGGGCATTTTGGAATTTTTCGTTCAAAAGGTAAAGTTGAAGAATATATTAAAAGATATTTGAAGGAATATTCATAAAATGAAACCTGCCGTTGTTGTTGTTGATATGCTGAAGGATGTTTTCGAAGGTAAGCGTGAGTTGCCGATCACACCTTTTGCAAGGGCGATCATTCCTAATATCAATCAGTTGACAGAATTTGTCAGAAGCCGTTCGATTCCTGTTGTTTTCGCTATGGATAGCTTTCTTCCCGGTGATTTCATATTTCAGGGGAGAATGAAAGAGGGTTCTATTCGTGGTACGGAAGGGGCGAAGGTTATGGCCGAACTTCACCAGTCGGATATGGATATATATCTTCCGAAGCGCCGTTTCAGCGCTTTTTTCAAGACAGACCTTGATCAGACACTGCGTTTATACGGCGTGGATACAGTTGTCGTAACGGGTATCGCTACCCACTGGTGTGTTTTGAGTACGGCTCTGGATGCGCTTGCCAATGATTTTCGCGCATATATTATTGAGGATTGTTGCGCGAGTTTCAGCAGAGAAATGCATGAGGCGACACTGAATATCTATCAAAAAAACCCGCTTTACCCCCTCTTTAAGGTTATAAAATTGGAGGAATTTTTACAGGAGTTGGAGAGTAAATAGATTATCACAGGAAAAAGACTGCGAAAGAAGCTGCATGAATAAACCCAACCTGAAGGACATGACCTTTGAAGAGATTGAGGGAGTTATATCTGGTCTCGGAAAGGAGAAGTACCGGGCAAGACAGATCATTAAGTGGCTGTATCAATTCGGTGCCACGTCTTTTGATGAGATGACAAACCTCTCAAAGGACTTCAGATCTGACATAAGCAAACTCGTCAGGATAAGCACTCTTGAAATCACAAAAATCCAGACATCTAAAGATGGCACCAGGAAGATACTCTTTAAACTGGAGGATGGTAATTTTATTGAAAGCGTTCTTATGCCCGGGAATAAACACTGGACGTTGTGCGTATCCACGCAGGTTGGTTGCCGGATGGGGTGCAAGTTCTGCCTTACAGGCAAGTCCGGTTTTAAAAGGGATCTTCTTCCTTCCGAAATAACAGGTCAGATTACAACGCTTCGCTTCGACACTTCTCTCGGGGATAATATCAAAACCATCGTTCTGATGGGGATGGGAGAGCCTCTGGAGAATTATGATAATACCATTAGGGCGATCAGGATTATCACCTCCGATCCGGGCCTGGGTTTCTCGAACAGAAGGATTACGCTTTCCACCTGCGGGATTGCACCCAAAATTTATCAATTGGGACGTGATATGTGTGTCAACCTCGCCGTGTCATTGAACGCCCCCAGTGATGAGACCAGAAACTTCCTTATGCCGATCAACAAAAAATATCCTCTTGAATTGCTTATCAAGGCATGCCGGGAGTATCCGATGCCGAGACGCAGGAGGCTTACCTTTGAATATATCATGATAGAAGGTGTAAATGCCTCCAGGGAAGATGCCGAAAGCCTGGCACGCCTGCTTCGGGGGGTACGTTGCAAGCTCAACCTCATTCCCTTTAACGAATGCCCTGGATTACCGTTCAAGACACCCGGAGAGAAAGAAATCGAGGCTTTTCGGAGTGTCCTCATCAAACACAATTTTACCGCCACCGTTCGTGCAAGCAAAGGGGAGGACATACTCGCCGCCTGCGGGCAGTTGAGCGGGCAGGGGGTGGAAAGTTAGTTAGAAGATAATAAAAAAAATAAATTATATTTTCAAAGGAGTCAAACTATAAATGAGAGATAATAATAACGATAACAACAACAAATCAAAGATCGTTGAGGTCTTTACTGACGTTAACGCCCATAAATCAACTGCGGATATCATAAGAAGACATTCGACAAACCAAAACGATGTAAGAAAAGTTGCATTTGATGGACTGAACCTCAAACAGTGCAGGAAGGTCCTTGATCTTGGCTGCGCTTTTGGGTTTTTTACGGAGGCATTGAAGGGAAAAGTCCATCCTGAGGCTATTGTTACCGGTGTGGATATTATTGGGAATTATGAGCCCTTATTCCTTAAAGCCTGCCAAAGAGCGGGTGTCAAAGGCGTTTTCCGTTCTTCAGGGGTATCTGTTATAAAGGATTTCGAGGACAGTTCGTTTGATCTCGTACTGAGCAGTTATTCGTTGTATTTCTTTCCTGAGATGGTACCGGATATATCGAGGATATTAAACAAGGATGGGTTACTTCTTACAATATCTCACGACAAACATAATATGGGGGAGCTTGTGCGTTTTGCTAAAGATGTCCTCGGAAGTAATGGGATGTTAAAACAAGACACAAAACTCCCCATTGAAATCTTCATCAGTAGATTTTCCTCTGAAAATGGTTGTGAAATCCTGTCTCCCTGGTTTGAGGACATAAGGGTGATTGACTTTAAAAATTCTCTATTCTTTCAGCCTGATGACATTTCTCCCCTCATCGAATACTTCAGATTTAAATGCCCGTTTCTTCTTTCCGGTACACCCTCTGAGGCGCGGACTATTGTGGATATGTTTGAAAACTACCTTCAAGAATCATTTCATTATTCCAGGAATGGCTTTAAGATTTCAAAGGGCGATACGATCTTTGTATGTTCAAACCCTTCATATGGAAGAGGCGCTCAGTGAAACAGGGGAAAAGACTATTCTGTCCATATTGCGGAAACAGGATTACAAAAGAGTATGAAGAGGATATTCTTCGGGACTTTTGTGAAATCTGCAGCGTCTTTTTTTACGATAATCCCCTGCCCGTTGTTTCAAC
>JAUVKS010000011.1 GCA_030596145.1 Pseudomonadota bacterium
CTTGCCATCCTGATCTCCGTATACCTCATGGCCGCCGGGGGATCGCCATCTACGGATCCAAAGTTTCCCTGACCGTCTACAAGAACGTACCTCATGGAAAAATCCTGGGCCATTCTTACTATGGTGTCATAGGCCGCCGTATCGCCATGAGGATGATACTTACCGATAATATCACCGACGATTCTTGCCGACTTTTTGTAGGGCCTGTTCCACCGGTTTCCCATTTCATACATCGCGTACAGCGCCCTTCTGTGAACCGGCTTGAGACCATCTCTAACATCGGGAATCGCCCGTCCGATTATCACGCTCATCGCGTAATCCATATAGGATTTTTTCATTTCATCTTCGATATTTACCGGTATTTCTCTTTTTACAAGTTCCATCTTTGACAATCCTCGCAATTGAAAATAAAAGGGCAAAAGACCAAAAGTTTTTCCTTTTGCCTTTTGCCCTTCGTCTTTATCCCTTTTCCCTACACGTCAAGATTCGATGCATAAAGCGCGTTATTATATATAAACTCCCTTCTCGGTTCCACCTGGTCTCCCATAAGCGTGGTAAAAATCTCGTCCGCGATGACGGCGTCTTCCACCGTCACCTTGAGGAGTGTCCTCTTTTCCGGATTCATGGTTGTCTCCCACAACTGTTCGGGATTCATCTCACCCAGCCCCTTGTACCGCTGTACCGCCATCCCTTTTTTCCCTGTAATGATCGCATACTCCACAAGTTCCGCCATACAGTTCAGCACCTTTTCTTCATCACCATTCTCAACTGTGTACGGGCTTTCGCCGAGTACGCTTACCTGGCCTAACAGTTTTTTTACCTCGGAAAACTTTGGTGATCTAAAAATATCCTTATCTATCCAGTTTTTATAACTATCTCCATTCCGATCAAACTCAAAAATCAACTTAAAACCGCCATGCTCCTGGTCGCTTTCGGCCGAATACCTAACCAGTCTCTCCCCTATGGCCATACCCGTTCTCTTCGCAACTTTGGAAAGATCCGGTTCCGTCCTGAAATCATCCCTCGAAAATACGGGGTCTCCAGCCAGAACCCTCATAACATCCCTGTCCAGACCCTCTTTCTCATACTTATCCAGGACCGTTTCCAGCCTGACGACCTTCTTTATCAGGCCAAGCAACCTGCTGCCGGTAATATAGTTTCCATCCCCTATGACCAGGCGGATATTATTTACTCCATTTTCCAGAATATAGTCATTCATTTCCCCCTCACTGCCGATATACATCTCCTCTTTTTTTTGGGTCACCTTGAAGAGGGGGGGCTGCGCTATATAGAGATACCCCCTGTCCACCAGCTCTTTCATCTGCCGGTAAAAGAAGGTGAGAAGAAGGGTCCTTATGTGCGACCCATCGACATCCGCGTCCGTCATTATTATTACCTTATGATACCTCAACTTGCTTACATCGTAATCTTCCATGCCTATTCCCGCCCCAAGAGCGGTGACAATCACCTTTATCTCTTCATTCTGCAGCATCTTGTCAAATCTGGCCTTCTCAACATTTAACACCTTCCCCCTGAGAGGCAAGATCGCCTGGTTCTTTCTGTCTCGCCCCTGCTTGGCAGACCCGCCCGCAGAGTCTCCCTCCACAAGATAAATCTCGCTCCTCGCCGGATCCTTTTCCTGACAGTCCGCCAGCTTACCGGGAAGCGCGCTAACCTCCAGGGCACTCTTCCTCCTTGTAAGTTCCCGCGCTCTCCTTGCCGCATCCCTCGCCCTTGCGGCTTCCTGTGATTTTTTCAATATATGTCTTGCAATGGAAGGATTCTCTTCCAGATATATCCCGATCTTCTCGTAAACAACACCTTCGACCAATCCCTTTACTTCGCTGTTCCCGAGCTTAGTCTTTGTCTGCCCCTCAAACTGGGGCTCCTTTACCTTTACACTGATTACACACGAAAGGCCCTCCCTGACATCTTCCCCCTTCAATGCCTCCTTGCCGTTCTTTATAAAATTATTATTAACCCCATAGTTATTTAAAACCCTCGTAAGGGCGGACCTGAAACCGATTAAATGTGTACCCCCCTCGGTGGTGTTTATGCTGTTGGCAAAGGAAAATAAGTTTTCTCCATAAGAATCATTATATTGAAGCGCGACTTCGACATAACAATCTTCCCTTGTGCCGTCGATGTAGATAGGCTTCTTATTGATTACTCTCTTGTTTCTGTTGATGTACTCTACAAAGGAAACTATTCCTCCCTTGTAATAAAACTCTTTTTTTCTGTCATCTCGATCATCAATCAGGGTTATTTTTACTCCCTTATTCAAAAACGCCAGCTCTCGAAGCCTGTTCGACAATAGTTCAAAACTGAAATTTATCTCTTCAAATATCTCCGGGTCGGGCATGAAGGTTATCTTTGTTCCTCTTTCCTTTGTTTTCCCCGCCACTTCGAGAGGAGTTGTCGGTACGCCCCTTTTATGCGACTGACTATATACCCTACCGTCCCTTCTCACTTCCAGATCAAGATGTTTTGACAGGGCATTCACCACGGAAACCCCCACACCATGAAGCCCACCGGATATCTTATAATTATCACTTGAAAACTTGGCACCAGAATGTAGTTTTGTAAGCACCACCTCAGCCGCGGATACTTTTTCAGTTTTATGCATGTCCACCGGAATCCCTCGACCGTTGTCATCAACACTCACACTATTGTCTACTCTTATCTTAACGACTATGGTATCGCAAAATCCGGCGGATGCCTCATCAATACTATTATCCACAACCTCATAAACGAGATGGTGAAGCCCACCCTTGCCTGTACTGCCTATATACATCGCAGGTCTTTTCCGAACAGCCTCAAGACCCTCCAATACCTTTATACTATCTGCTCGATAACTTTCCGTCATCCTTCTCCTCACCGAAGTAGGGTTGGAATTTATTCCCGATCCTACAATCCTCAGAAAACTATATCTTAAGCGGCATGATTATGCACATATAATCATCATTCCCCGCCTCGCTAATTACCCCTGGCTTCAGGCCAGTCCTCATCTCAAACAATATATCCTTTCCGTTTATTACCTGAATTGCGTCAATTAAATAATTAACATTATATCCTATTTCAAGCTCTTCACCCCTATATGAAATCTCTACTTCCTCATTTGCTTCTCCAATGTCTGGATTTGTAGAATTCAGTATCATCTTGCCGTCAACAATCTTTATCTTTACACTACTGTATTTTTCACTCGATATCACACTCATCCGTCTTAGAGAGTGCAAAATTTGTTCCTTATCCAACTTAACCACAACCCCTTTATCAACTGGCATCACCCTTTTATAGTCAGGATAGTCCGAATCTATCAAACTAACCTTTAAGACTGTATTATCCTTCTTAAAAATGCATATCCCCTTTCTAACTCCAATTTCTATATATTCACTTCCATCCTCAACTAATTTCCTAATTTCACTGACTCCCTTCCTCGGTACAATAATCCCCTCATCAATATCTAAAAATTCATTCACTTCTGTATCTAAATTTACAAGGGACAATTTGTGTCCATCGGTTGCAATCATTCTCACCCTGCACATGTCATCCCTTTTTTCTGTTTCTAAAAAAACTCCGTTCAGATTAACCCTCATCTCCTCTTTCGACATCGCAAAAAATGTCTTATCTATCATTTCCTCTATAATATTACCTTTTATTTTATAGAACATTACCCCTTCTTCATCTGACACCTCTGGAAAATCATCAGCCGAAATACCCGGAATATTAAAAATAACCTTTCCACATGTTAAAACTACCCAATTATTCTCCTCTTTTTTAAAACTAATCGTACTCCCCTGTATTTCTCTTATCATTTCAAATAATTTCCTTGCAGACAGCGTTATCTCACCTTCGGATACAATCTCTGCATCATAATTAGACATCAACCATATCTCTCTGTCTGTAGCAATTATTCGTATTTTATTTTCTTCCGCTACTATAAGAATATTATTTAAAATCTGTGTTGTTGTTTTTCTTTCCACAATACCAAGCGTCTTCCGTACTCCTTCCAAAAATATATCCCTGTTTATGTTGAATTGCATTTTGTCACCTATCCTTTCATACTATTCTTTAATTTCTTTAGTAATAAATTGGTATAGTAGTAGTAATAAAGTGAGTTAATATGTGGATAACCGTTTTTGTTTAATGTTTCTAAGTAGATTTCATATATCGTTTATGTTGATAAAATATTGCAAACTGTTATTAAGAATTGTCTGTGTTGTTTAAATCAACTGATCATATCATGAACAACTTTATAGTGGAGGGCAAGACCAATTATAAACCCCTTTGCCCCGAAGGAAGGGGAAATTTGATTTTTTCCAGGTACATTAAGTTCAACCCTTCAAGGAATTTTCTATTTCTTTTATTAACCTTTTAAATTTAATATCCCTTTCCATTAACTTCTGTATTTTGTTATTGGCATATATGACTGTCGAGTGATCTTTCCCCCCTACCCCCGATCCAATATCTGGGTAAGAGAGATTGGTTAAATTTCTTGACAGATACATTACAATTTGCCTTGGTATGGCAAAAACCTTATTTCTTTTTCGAGATTTTATATCGGAAATTTTCACGTTAAATTTATGGGCAACTGCTTTAATAATTTCATCTATTGTAATTTCTCTTATTCCATCATGTTTAATAAGTTTTTCAAGAACCTCTTTTACCAGGTCCATATCTATTTTGCTTCCCGTAAGAGAAGCGTATGCGCCAATTCTTATTAGGAAACCCTCAAGTTCCCTTATATTCGATTCCACCTTAGAAGCGATATAATAAGCAACACTATCATCTATTGAGAGATTATTTTCTTGAGCCTTTTTTTCTATAATTGCTATCTTTGTTTCTATTTCCGGTGTTTGAATATCTGCAATGAGGCCCCATTCAAATCTTGATCGTAATCTTCCCTCAAGTTTAGGAATGTCTTTTGGAAACTTATCACTTGTCACAACGATTTGCTTGGCAGAGTCATGCAGTGTATTGAATGTGTGAAAAAATTCTTCCTGTGTCCTTTCCTTTCCGGCTATGAATTGAATGTCATCAATAAGAAGAGAATCTATGTTTCTGAACTTCTCACGGAAGTTTTGCATCTTATCGAATCTTATGGAGTTTATTAGTTCGTTCATGAATTCCTCAGCCGAGAGGTACAGTACATGCTTATTGGAATATAGTGAGAGCGTGTGTAAACCGATGGCGTTGAGGAGATGTGTTTTTCCAAGACCAACACCGCCATATATAAAAAGAGGGTTATAGTTCTTTGCTGGCTGTTCGGCAACAGCTATAGCTGCAGCATGTGCGAATTGATTGCTTGCCCCAACAACAAATCTTTCAAAGTTATAGTTAGAATTAAGTGAGGGATTAGCTCTTTTTATGTAGGGCTTTGTTTTACTTGTCGTTCCTTCAACCTTTCCATGGGTTGTAGGTGTTTTATCATTCCTTATGAGAAAACTTATATTTACATCGGTGCCCATAACAGAGCAGAGAGAGTCCCGTATTACAGTTAGATAGTTTTCGGCTAACCAATCCTTAAAAAACTTATTGGGTACAGAAAGGTTTACATTTTTTCCTTCCATAGAGGCTAACTTAACTGGACTAATCCAGGTTTCAAAGTTTTGCTGGCTAACCCTTTCCTTAATAAAGTTACTACTTTTTTCCCAGATTAATTCCAAAACTAAACAACCTTATTAACAGATTTATCAACAACTGTTGATAAGTTTAATGGTGGATTTTAGAATGTAGTGCAAAGATTTAGTCCCAGTAAATACGCTTACATCTCATTGAAATAACTTATAACTTTTTACAATGATTATATGGCCGCCGAACTTCCGTGCATTATAATATATAAATCGCAGAAACTCAAAATGTGTTTTGATATTTATTTCTCTCCAGCTTCTATTATTAAATTTGCCAGTCGGTTTAACTCTTCCATGTTTTTAAACTTTATTGCGATAATTCCGATTTTTTTTGATTGTCTGATATTAATCGCTGTCATCAGTTTAGATGATAGTTCCCTTTCCAGATCAATGATGTATTGCTCTTTTTGGGGCTTCTTTTTCTCTGGATGAGGAACTTTTTTTATATTTCTGATTACAAGTTCCGTGTCCCGAACACTAAGACCTTTCTTTACGATATCTCTAAAGGCACGAAGCTGTTCTTCTATGGAATTCAGGGCAAGAAGGGTTCTTGCGTGGCCGGCTGATATATTTTTTTTAATCAGAGCATCATTTACTTCTGAAGGTAGTTTGAGCAATCTGACAGAATTAGCGATTGTCGATCTGTCCTTACCAACCCTGGATGAGACTTCCTCTTGAGAGAGCGAAAATTTGTTCATGAGGGTGTGATAAGCATTTGCCTCTTCAATGGGGTTCAGCTCCTCACGTTGTATGTTTTCTATAAGTGAAATTTCAGCCACCTCACGATCTTCAGCTTCTCTGATAACTACCGGAACATCCCTTAGACCAGCCTCGCCGGCAGCTCTCCACCGGCGCTCTCCGGCAATTATTTCATAACCGATGTCCGATTTTCTAACAACTATCGGCTGAATAATTCCATTTTTCTTGATGGAAGAGACGAGTTTTTTATGTTCGTTTCCTCCAAACTCTTTCCTTGCCTGAAATTTGTTAGGAGAAAGCTCTTCAATTCCGCATATAATAAAGTTTGGTTTATCATTTAAGTTGTTCAGGAGATCCGGGAACATAGCCCCCAACCCCTTTCCCAACGAATTTTTTCGCGGCATTTATATCCTCCCAGTGGATAGGATTTCTCTTGTAAGTTCCATGTAGGAACTTGCACCACGCGATTTGATGTCATAGAGAATTATCGGCAATCCGTGGCTCGGGCACTCAGAAAGCTTGACGTTTCTTGGAATGACTGCCTCAAACACTTTTTTACCGAAACAATTTTTGACGTCTTCAGTGACCCTGTGAGAAAGCCTGTTTCTTGTGTCAAACATGGTCAAAAGTATTCCCGCAAGAGAAAGAGAAGGGTTGAGCTTTGCCTTAACAAGCTTTACTGTGCGTAGTAGATGGCCAAGACCTTCCATCGCGAAATATTCACACTGAAGAGGAATGATGAGAAGATCAGAAGCAACGAGGGCGTTTACAGTCAGATAACCGAGAGACGGGGGACAGTCTATAATGATATACTCATAGTGAGTGTTTAAATTTCTCACTAAATTTCTCAGCTTTTTCTCCCTGTCTGGTAGGGAAACAAATTCTACTTCCACGCCGACGAGATCCTGATTTGAGGGGATTATGTCAAGGGTCGGAATTCGTGTACCAACAATGACATCTTCCAAAGGAACCTTACCGCTTAAGGCATGATACAGGTTTTTATCATCTATCAGCGATTTGTCTATCCCCATACCGTTTGAGGCGTTTCCCTGGGGATCGCAATCTATTAGAAGCGTTTTCCTTTCTGCTGCTGCAAGAGATGCTGACAGGTTGATTGCTGTTGTGGTTTTACCAACACCACCCTTTTGATTGGCTATACATATGATTTTACGCATTATTTACCTGAAAAACCGTTTATTTTTTATGCAACGATATTGCGCCAAAAGCTATCACAAAAAAGAAATTTTTTGAAGAGATATTTTAGCTTTGAAGCTTTTTATAAATTACGATTTTTCTGAAATCTTCTGTAATGGGCAGCCTGATTTCATGGCAGCCTATATGTTTCAATCCCACTTCTTGGGATATTCCTTCAGCTTCTTCGAGCTCCTTGTTGATGTTTACACCCTTCATGGCTATCAGGATTCCACCGGGGGTGATGAAGAACGCCCCGATCTCGAGAAATTGCTGCAGCTTAAAGGATGCCCTGGATATGACTACATCGAAAGCACCTCGACAGGTTTCGTCTTTCATCAGCAACTCGACCCTCCGGTTAATGATTATTGTATCGTCGAGTCGGAGTTTACGGACGATGTTTTTAAGAAAGGATGCCTTTTTGCGGGATGAATCCAGCAGAGACACCTTTAACGTGTCAGCCGCTATCTTAAGTGGGATTCCTGGAAATCCGGCGCCTGTACCAATGTCTATTAGAGAATTGTTTTTGTTTTCTATAAATTGTAAGGGTATAAGCGAGTCGATAAAGTGTTTTATCGGTATATCAAGTTCTGACTTAACTGAAATAAGGTTAATCTTGTTGTTCCAGAAGATGAGCTCACTGTAGTATTCCTGAAAGAGGGTGAATTCTCTTTCTCCGAGACTTATACCTATGGCACTTGAGGCTTCGGACAGTATTTTTTGCAGAGTATTTTCCATTTTCAGGGTTTTATATCATCTTTCAACCCTTAAGTGTAGATGCTACCCTAAAATATACATTGACCCCTCCAACACAGTAGGACAGGCGTCCCGCCTGTCCATAACAGTGAATCGCTTAGACAGCCGAGACGGCTGTCCTACGGGATGGGGAGGACAGACTTTATTTTCAATATCTATTTTAGGGTGTTAACAAATGGTGGAAGGAAATCGATTTTAATGTTAAAGATTTCTAATTGAAACAAGCTTGATACTGGAGATCGAAAAGGATGCCGATATACGAATTTTATTGTGAGGGATGCAACACAATTTACAATTTTTTTTCAAAGTCCGTGAATACCGAGAAGATTCCGCTTTGCCCGCGTTGTAAAACTATTAAATTAAAACGCCAGATGTCCGTTTTTGCCACGATTTCTGGAAATAAAGAAGAAGCTGATGGGGACATGCCGCAGATTGATGAGGCAAAAATGGAAAAGGCTATGGCAATGCTTGCAGGGGAGGCGGAAAAAATAAATGAAGACGACCCGCGCCAGGCCGCAATGTTGATGAGGAAACTTTCGGATGCCGCGGGACTGAGCCTGGGCTCCGGCATGGAAGAGGCCCTGAGTCGTATGGAGGCGGGTGAGGCTCCTGATAAGATCGAAGCGGAGATGGGGGACCTGCTGGAGGGTGAAGACCCGTTTATCATGAATCGCAAGGCGAAGGGAAAAATCAGAAAATCAAAACCACAGGTGGATGAAAAGCTTTATGACCTTTAGAAGTTTGTAGCGCGGGGCTTTGGCCCTGCCTGATATTTAAAAAAGGAAAATGAACACAACGGAAAACATTACGATCGTCCTGAATAATCCAAAATATCCCGGGAACATTGGTTCTGCGGCAAGATGCGCGAAAAATATGGGGATTGAGAGCCTTTTTGTGGTGGTACACGAGTATCCTGATATGGAGGAGATGAAAAAGAGGGCAACCCATGTTGCCTCCGACATAGTAGAAAACATGAGATATTTCTATAGGTTGGACGAAGCCCTCTCCGGGTTTAACTATATTGTTGGAACCACATCTAGGCTGGGGAGTGCGCGGGGGCCTGTCATTCAGCCACGGGAGATGGCAAAGCAGATAGCAGACATTTCTCAGAACAACAGAGTTGCTATACTCTTTGGGCCGGAAGATGCGGGCCTGAACAATGACGAGTTGAAGTACTGTCATCTTCTGGTGACCATTCCCACTTCCGATGAGCTCAAATCGATTAATCTTTCTCATGCGGTGATGATCCTGTGCTATGAGATATTCACGGCTCGCACACCATCTCCCAACAGATTTACTCCGAAGCTGGCCACGTCATTTGAACTTGAAGGGATGTACGACCACCTGAAGGAGATGCTTGTGAAGATAAATTATATTAACCCGGAAAATCCCGATTACTGGATGACAAATATACGCCGTTTCCTCTCAAGGACAAAGCTCTTCTCAAAAGAGGCGCAGATTATCCGTGGGATCTGCCGAAAAGTTGAACGGAGCATCGAGAACAAAAAAGCTTGACTTTGCCAGGTCGGAAACTTATTAGAAAAAAACATAAACTTGATGAACTCGTAAAAAGTCGAAATATACACAATTTTGTCATTCCCGTGAAAACGGGAATCCAGTTTTTTTAAGTGCTTGGCCGTTTATGGATTCCCGCCTACGCGGGAATGACAGACTTTTTACGAATGCAGAAAACTTCAATCATTAACAAAAAAGGGTGGTATGCAAATGAATAAAACTTTTTCCTTTACGGGAGCAAAAAAGGTTGTCTTTGGAAACGGGTCTTTTGATGAACTTGTAGAGCATATCAAGGAATCTGGAGGCAATAACCCCTTGATAGTGCTTGACAAAAACCTTTCTGAGTCTGGATTCAGAGAGAAGGTTTCAGCTATTCTCGATAAAGGCGGTATAAAGTACTCCATATTTGACAGGGTTGAAGCGGAGCCTGCTTTGGAACTTGCCGATGAGGGAACGGAGATCGCCCTGAACGGGGGATGTGACGCGGTTGTGGGCATCGGCGGCGGGAGTGCCATGGACGTCGCAAAAGCGGTTGCCGTTCTTGCTGCTAATAAGGGAAAAGCCGTGGATTATCTGGGATTGAATAAGGTTCCGGGTCGGGGGCTTCCTAAGATAATGGTTCCCACAACGGCCGGTACCGGAAGCGAGGTGACATTCACGGCGGTATTTTCAAGAAAAGATTTGAAGAAGAAGGAAGGGATGAACAGCCCCCATCTTTATCCTGAATTAGCTCTACTCGATCCACAATTAACATTGAGTCTCCCACCAGAACCGACCGCAGCAACCGGAATTGACGCACTCTGTCACGCAATTGAGTCCTACACATCTGTAAATGCAAGTCCCATGAGTGAGCTGGTTTCTCTGGAGGCGATAGAACTGATATCATTGAGTCTGAGAACCTGTGTCCATGACGGCAGCAACCTTGAGGCCAGGGAGCAGATGCTTCTGGGAAGTCTTTACGCGGGACTTGGTCTTGCCAATGCGGGGGTTGGCGCCGCCCATTCCCTCTCCTATCCTCTCGGCGGGAAATACGGTGTCTCACACGGCCTGGCAAATACCATTATGCTTCCCCCTATTATGGAGTTCAATCTGCCTGCTGCCCTTGAGAAGTTTGCCGTCATCGCCGCCGTGATGGGAGAGCAGATAGATGATCTGCCGCTACGGGATGCGGCATACCTGGCGGTGGAAGCGGTGGAGGCGCTGATAGAAGATTGCGGCATATATACCGGATTGGAAGACCTTGGCATACCCGAGGATGCGTTTCCTGAACTGGCGAAGGTTGCCATGACAGTGGCAAGACCCCTGGAAAACAATCCACGCAAGGTAACGGTTGAAGATGCTATAGAGATATACGAACAGGTTTATTAGGAGGCTGTCCGAGAATGGCTATTTTCCGCAATCTCTACGTCAGGCTCAGATTTTAATCCTCAAAATACTGGGATGTATTCCTAGGGTTAAAATCTTCGCCTTCCTTGACCTTGCAAAAAATTTCTCATTCTCGGCTGGCCTCCTGTGGAGCACCCGTTCCCCGAACGGGCAAATACTATAATCGGGCCGATGAGGGCATCGGCCCCTACAAACAACACTGTAGGGGCTGTTCCCCGAACAGGCCGGTGATCCTTAATGATTGGAGGCAAAAATGGCAGGTGCGGAAGTTATAGGGAAAGAAGAAATAAAAGAGGTTATGGACGTTCTGGAGACGGGCGTCCTGTTCAGGTATGGATTTGATAAGGAGAGAAAAGGAATCTTCAAGGTAAGAGAATTTGAAGAAGCCTTCGCGAAGTATTGCGGTGCAGAATACGCGCTGGGTGTGACCTCCGGTTCGGCCGCGCTGAAGGTTGCCCTTATTGCCATGGACATCGGCCTGGGAGATGAGGTCATTGTTCCGGCATTTACATTCGTGGCCACCTATGAAGCGATACTGGAAGTGGGGGCGATTCCGGTGATGGCCGATGTCGATGGATCACTTAATCTGGATCCCGACGACATCGAGGCGAAGATAACCCCCTACACAAAGGCGGTTATTCCTGTCCATATGTGCGGAGCGCCGGCACGGATCGATAAAATTGTTGAAGTTGCAAAGAAAAACAAACTCCTGGTCCTTGAGGATAACGCCCAGGGCTGCGGTGGGAGTTATAAGGGGAAGAAGCTCGGCACATTTGGAGACATGGGGATATTCAGCTTTGACTATGTGAAGACCATAACCACCGGTGAGGGAGGCATGGTTGTGACAGACAATGTTGATTTCTACAATCGCGCCGACTGGTATCACGATCACGGGCATGACCATAACCCGGAGGTATCGAGGGCGATGGAGGGGAGGAGCATACTCGGCTTCAATTATCGAATGGGTGAGCTCCAGGGTGCTCTGGGACTGGCCCAGCTCCGCAAGCTGGATGATGTGGTAATAGCCGGGCAGAAGAAAAACAAGGCAAAAATCAAGGAAGCCCTTGGCAGGATTGATGGCGTGAAATTCAGGGAGATTCCCGACCCCGAAGGGGATACGGCGACATTTCTTGGATTTAATCTTCCCGAGGCCGAAATTACGAAGAAATTTCAGAAGGCCTTAAGTGCTGAAGGCATTGACACAGTTCTCTTCAAGGAGAATCTGTGGCATTATGTCCCCAACTGGGAGCATTTTCTTTCTCAGTCTACACCGAACTCGAAAAAATACCCGTTTACAAACCCGATGTATAAGGGGAAAGTCGATTACAGCACAGCGGCTATTCCTAAGGCGGAGGACATATTCGGCAGGACACTCTTTATGCAGATTTTTGTCAATATGCCTGAGGAAAAAATGACGAGTATCATAGGCGGGATTGAAAAGGCCGCAATGGCTATTTAGGAATGTCGATTAAGAGATGAAGTAGGGCAGGGCTTTAGCCCTGCGAACAATGGCAAGGCTAAAGCCTTGCGCCACATTGGCTGAAATAGATGGAGTAGAAAACAATGTTTATTGTTACCGGAGGTGCCGGATTTATAGGTAGCGCCTTTGTCTGGAAGCTCAATTCTGTGGGGATTGATAATATTATAATTGTGGACAGACTCGGGACGTCGGACAAATGGGGAAACCTGGTCAACAGACGCTTTGTGGATTATTTTCACAAAGATGATTTTCTTGAGATGGTATGTGAGAACAGGGTTCCTTTCAATGTGAGGGGGATAGTCCACATGGGGGCATGTTCTTCCACGACTGAGCGTGACGCGGACTACCTGATGGAAAATAACTACCGTTACAGTCGCAAACTAGCCGAGTGGGCCGTGGAAAAGGGTATCCGTTTTATCTATGCAAGCAGCGCCGCAACTTATGGTGACGGGGCAAAAGGATTTTCAGATGATGACACGGTAACTGAAACGCTACGACCGATCAATATGTACGGTTACTCCAAGCAGGTTTTTGATCTCTGGGTATTGCGGAACAGATTGCAGCATACATTTGCCGGCATCAAGTTCTTTAATGTTTTCGGGCCGAATGAGTACCATAAGGGGGATATGAAGAGTGTCGTATATAAGGCCTGTCAACAGATAAACGAAACAGGCAAGGTCAAGCTTTTTAAATCCTATGAACCTGAATACAAAGATGGGGAGCAGATGCGCGATTTTATCTATGTTAAAGATTGTGTTGATGCCCTCTGGTGGCTGCTTGAGAATCGGGATGTGAACGGGATTTTTAATCTGGGAACAGGTGGTGCACGCAGTTGGAATGATCTTGTGAATGCGGTTTTTTCAGCGATGAGCCGGGATCCGCAGATAGACTATATTGAAATGCCGGAAGCGATTCGTGATCAATACCAGTATTTTACCGAAGCGAAGATGGATAAGCTTAACTCTGCAGGATGTCCCCTCTCTTTCCGCTCGCTCGAAGACGCGGTTCATGATTATGTTGTCAATTATCTTGAAAAGGGTGATGGGCGTCTATAATGAAGATAATATGCATAATCCCGGCAAGGCATGAATCCTCGAGGTTTGAGGGGAAACCCCTGGCTGATATTTGCGGCAAGCCGATGATACAGCATGTCTTTGAGAGGGTTCTGAAATCGGGTGCCGTATCGTATGCCGCCGTGGCTACGGATGATGAGCGGATATTCGCGGCAGTTAAAAAATTTGGAGGCAATGTTATCATGACCTCATCCGAGCACAGATCCGGAACGGACAGGATCGCCGAGGCCATATCAACCCTTGGTGACGTTAAGGATTCGGATGTTATTGTGAATATTCAGGGTGATCAGCCGCTCTTTGAACCTTCCCAGATAGATGAAGTGGCGGGACCGCTTCTCGAAGATCCATCTGTTGATATGAGCACTCTGATATACAGGATAAAGAGGGAAGAGGAGATAACTCACCCGAATGCGGTGAAGGTGGTATTTGACAGGGACAAATTCGCCATCTATTTTTCCAGGGCTACCATTCCGTATGTAAGGGATAAAAGCTCTCAGGTTTCTTACTATAAGCACCACGGTATCTATGCCTACAGAAAGTCTTTTCTTATGACCTTTACCCGCTTGGAGGAAGGATATCTTGAGAAGCTGGAGGCCCTGGAACAGTTAAGGGCGATAGAACATGGGTACAGGATTAAGGTGGTTGAGACGCCGCACGATTCCGTTGAGGTGGATACCCCGGAAGAACTGGAGAGGGTGGCAAGGATAATTAAAAATGAAGGTAATTGATTCGCACATCCACTGTGGTATTCAGAATTCAGACCTGTCTTTTGAGGTTATCAAGGGATATCTGACTGGAGACATCCAGGGGGCCTGCTTTTATGCCCCCGTGGAGGACATCTATGACCGGTATGATTACCGTTTTGAGGATACTCCCTCATGGATGGCCTGCCGACAGCGCGCCAATGAGTATCTGCTGGACATTCAAAATGCTAATGAAGATATATTTGCCTACTTTTTTGTCTGGAACGATTTCAGAAAGGGTGAATTGAAAAAGGGGTATAAAGGGATCAAGTGGCATCGTCACGAATATGAACCGGTTTATCACTACGATGATCCAAAGTGTGAGGAGTTTCTACAGGAGATATATCGACTTCAACTGCCGATTGTCCTGGAAGAACCCTTTAAAAACACACGGTATTTTATTGATAGAGTGGCGGGGCGGACTCCAATCATTATTCCCCATCTGGGAGGGTTGAATGGGGGGTTCTCGACTTTATTCAGATCAGGTATATGGGACGATGAAACCGTCTATGCCGATACTGCCCTTGCCTCCACACGGGAGATGTCTATCTTTTTAGAGAAGTACGGGAGCGAAAGACTCCTTTTCGGAAGTGATTTCCCCTTTAGTACGCCTCAGAGTGAATTGTACAAGGTGGAGAGTTTGAATCTTGATGAGAAAGATTATCAGAACGTTGTCTCCAACAATATATTGAAGTTGATGAAGGTTCTGGATAGTGACTGAAATTGTAAAAACGTAGTGCAGCCCTTCAGGGCTGCAGACACATGCGGGGCTAAAATCCCGCGTTACTTATAGGAGCGTTTTTCATGAAAGTAACAAATGGTCTCCACGCATTTATCTGGCGTAATCCTGCAGCCAATAACTGCAACACATATTTCATCTATGGCTCCAAAAAGATACTCATCGATCCCGGCCACTATAATCTTTTCGATCATGTAGAGAAGGGGCTCGCCGGTTTAAATCTTTCCCTGAATCAGATAGATGTGGTCCTCACAACCCACGGTCACCCTGATCACATGGAGGCAGTGCAAAAACTTGAAAAACCGACCCTTTTTGCCATGAGTCAGGCAGAACATAAATTTATCAAGGATATTGCCGGCAAATACTTCAAGATTCCCGAACCGGATTTTTTCCTGGGGGAGGGAGATCTGACAATCGGTGATACCACCTTTCAGGTCATCTCCACACCGGGGCACTCGCCCGGTTCCGTATGCCTTTACTGGCCTGACCGTAAGGCGCTTTTTACCGGTGACGTCGTTTTTAACCAGAGTATTGGCCGTACTGATCTGCCGGGGGGAAGCGGCAGCCTTCTGAAGGAAAGCATAATAAAGATATCAAAGCTGGATGTAGAGTTTTTGTTAACTGGACATGGGGAGATGGTAACCGGTGTCGAGGCGGTTCAGGCCAATTTCCAGATGATTGAAAGCTACTGGTTCAAGCATCTCCGGTGACTTGTAAAGGCAAAATCCTACCTCAATAGAGCCCCTTTTTCCAAAAGTCGTCTTAAAAATTTGATTAAAACCCGAGAGGTTTGAACAACCATCATTATTTGTCATTTCGACCGTTACCCTTGTCATTTCGACCACAGGGAGAAACCTCAACAGGACTGTATCATTAAGATTTCTCGTCGCCGACGCTCCTCGAAATGACAGAAATCCAAGCTCTTAAACCGTGCATGAGTGGTTTTTTTGAAATGCGTAAGGAGATATTGTGAGCGCTACGCTCGAAAAAGTTTTTAAGCTGAAAAAATACGGCACAAACGTCAAAACAGAGGCCCTTGCGGGGATTACCACCTTTTTGACCATGGCCTACATTATTATCGTCAATCCGGCAATTTTGTCGAATGCGGGCATGCCGTTTTCCGGAGTTCTTTTCGCAACCGTTCTCGTTTGCGCCTTCAGCTCGATTGCGATGGGGCTGTACGCCAATCTGCCATACGGCGTTGCGCCTGGAATGGGCATCAACGCCTTTTTTACATTCAGTCTTGTGGTGGGAATGGGCATAAGCTGGCAGACGGCTCTCGGGGCAGTGTTTATTTCCGGTATAATTTTTATGTTCTTATCGATGACGGGTATCCGTACCGAAATAGTAAAAGCCATTCCCAATTCGCTTCGGCGTGGTCTTGCTGCCGGAATAGGCATTTTTTTGTCGCTTATTGGATTTAAAAGCGTGGACTTTATAGTATCGAATAAAGCAACACTGGTTGCCTTTGGTGGTTTAAAC
>JAUVKS010000083.1 GCA_030596145.1 Pseudomonadota bacterium
CAAACTTGACCCTTTCTCGCAGGTTATGAACCAGCCTCTTTGCTACGTTGTTCTTTCCTGTTATTTTACCGACATCCAATACCATATCGAATATCTCATCCAAACTTGTGGGATTAACCACATAAACGGGAAGGCCGACTCGTTCCAACTGTTCAACAGTTGCCTTTCTGTTTCCGTCGGCGTTGCCTATGATCAGATCCGGATTGAGAGAGACAACCTTTTCAAGAGAGATGTTGACATAACTGCCAACGCGCGGTTTCGACCTGGCGGCTTCAGGATAATCACTGAATGTGGTTACCCCGACAATCGCTTTGTCCAGACCAAGAGCGAAAAGTGTTTCCGTTATACTGGGTGCAAGGGATACTATCCTTTTCGGAGATGGAGGAATATTAACTTTTCTTCCCATCTCATCAATGTAAACGTCTGCGTAGATTGCTGATGGGGAAAAGAGAATTAATAATATCAGAAGAATTTTTATTCTGTAGTTGTTTGTCATCATGTTTACAAGTATCGCACGCCAAGTGTGTCAAAATCCTCCTCGGTCCCCCTTTAGCAAAGGGGGGTTAGGGGGGATTAAAAAGTTTGTCCATTCATCAACTTAACAACGGCAAATTCGGGAAAGTAATCTATGATATTGAGGCAGCCGTAGTCCTGCTCAATGGAGTAGATATTATTGAGGTCAAGTTTTATGACATCTGCAAGTATTACTCGATTGACCGCCCCATGAGCAACCAACACAATTCTTTTTCCGCGGTTTGCCCCCAAAATCTCCTTCAGGGCAGGAATAACCCTTCCAGACATATCACGGATGCTTTCCCCCCCGGGTATCTTGTAATCGGCTATCTTTTTTCTCCACTCATCAAGGGCTCCAGGAAATTCCCCTTCTATTTCATTTGCAGTCAACCCCTCCCACAATTTTATATCCAATTCGCTCAGGGCAGGGTAAACTCGGTGGACAAGATCATGCTTTGCTGCAATTATTTCGGCCCCTCTTGTTGCCCGGATTAAATCACTGCAATAAACACCTGCCAGATTTTCATTCTTGAGCCTGACCGCAACCGCCTCCATCTGGCTGATTCCAAGTTCAGTTATGTCTACGTCCTTCTGGCCGTTGTATGTTCTTTCGGAAAAGTTCGTTACCTGACCATGCCTAATAAGATATAATCTAGTGTAAGTATCCAAACTTCCTCCATACCCCAAATAAAATAACAGCAATTTGAATTATTTCCTCTCCCCTGGAGGGAAAGGGAAGGGTGAGGGGAAATCAGACTAAATTTTCACCCCCTCCTTAATCCTCCCCCTCGAGGGGGAGGAAACCATTTTAGATGCCCTGCCCTACATTGAACATTTTATGTAAAAAGTGCACAGATCATCAGAAGTGTAATAACCTCGTTGATCTCATTGGCTGCACCCATAATGTCTCCCGTTACACCCCCGATACGCTTTTTGAAAAAGAGACCGAAAAGAAATGTTAGTCCCGCAATGGCCAGCAATATCACCAACCCGTTGAGCCGAAATAAACCAAGTAATATGACAGCGGTTATAAGCGTGGAAATAATATATTCTTTTTTCCCGGCAAATTGGGTGAAGGCAAGTGCCGTCCCATGGCCGGATCTGGCATAGCTGAAGCACGCAGCCAGTTGAACCGTCGACCATCTTCCTAAGACAGGCATTATCAGGAGTGTTCGGTCTTTAATTTCCGGATGTACCTCCATCAAAGCAAATGTCTTCAAAATCAAAAGGAGTATCAAACCAACTACGGCAAAGGAACCGATTTGACTGTCCCTCATGATGGCGAGGGTCTTCTCTTTATCTTTTCCACCGGCCAGACCGTCAATCGTATCGGCAAAACCGTCCAGATGAAAGGCGCCTGCAAGTATCACCAGTGCTACAATAACAAGTATATCCACGAGGGATGCGGGAAGGATGTAGTTGAAGACTGTTCTTACGGCCACGAGTAGCAGACCGATAAGGAGACCGACCAGGGGGAAATAGGCCATTGACTTGCCAAGTTTTCCCTCTGTAATATCAAAACCTTTTGATATCCTGATTATGGTGAGAAACTGCAGTGCAGTGAGAAATCCCTTCATTATTTTAGCATCTTGTCCATAGCAACAGTTGTAGTACAGGGCATTAGCCCTGCCCAATTTGCGGGAAACAACAGGGCTTCAGCCCTACGCTACAGCGCCGTATCCACGCCTGCCGATTCAAAGGTTGCCATCTCAGTCATGATCTTTACGGACGCTTCGATTATTGACATGGCTATGGCCGCGCCTGTTCCCTCCCCCAATCTCATATCTAAATCCAGGATCGGCCCCTGCCCGAGCTTGTCGAGCATCTGCTTATGTCCGGCTTCCGAAGAAAGATGAGAGTAGAACAGATATTCATTTATCGTGGGATTCAACGCAACGGCTATCAGGGCACCTGCTGTGGAGATAAAACCATCCACAACCACCGGTATGCGGTGGAAGGCGCACCCGATGATAAGCCCGGCTATTCCACCTATCTCAAAGCCACCTACTTTGGCCAGGACATCTACGGGATCTTCAGTATCCGGTCGGTTTAAGTTTATGGCCTTTTCTATCACATCTGCTTTTTTCTGGAGAGTTGCATTATCAATACCGGTACCCCTGCCGGTTACCTCCCTGGCTGGCAGACCGGTAAATACGCACAGAATTGCACTGGAAGGGGTGGTGTTTCCTATCCCCATTTCTCCCGTTCCTATGATATCCACACCCTTTCCGGCACACTCATCCACCAGATCGATACCGGTTTTTATTGACTTTAATGCCTCCTCATAAGTCATGGCAGGGCCTATCGCAAAATTCTTTGTTCCGTAGCCTGTTTTGTTAATAACAAAACCTTCGGCAGGTTCAAAGTCATGATTCACGCCGATGTCCACAACCGTTACTTCGGCCCCCACATGCTTTGCAAGGACATTTATGGCAGCCCCTCCGGCTAACATATTCAGAACCATCTGAATGGTGACCTCCCCGGGGTAGGCGCTCACACCCTCCTCCACAACACCATGGTCACCGGCAAAGGTAAATATCATCTTCCTGTCAATGGACGGATTCAAGTCCTCCTTGATAGCCGCATACCGCTGGGCAACTATTTCAAGTTTGCCAAGGCTTTCAAGCGGTTTTGTAAGACTGTTCAATCTTAATTTTGCCCTCTTCAGGTAATCTTTGTCCACCGGTCGAATGCAACTCAATATTTTCTGCAAATTCTCCACTGTTTTCTCCTGATCTTTGTAGGGGCTGACGTCTGCCTGTGCGTGTCCGCACGCAGACAGGCTCTCATCGGCCCGATTCCTCCCCCCTTTCATAAAGGGGGATAGAAGGGGATTGGGGCCCGTTCGGGGAACGGGCCCTACTTTATCCTGACAGGTATGCCGGAAAGGAGGGCATAAACTTCATCTGCCGCACCTGCCATTCTTTGGTTGAGAAAGCCAAGTTGATCCCTGTATACCCTTGCCAGTCTATTATCCGGGACTATTCCCATTCCGACCTCGTTGGAAACGACTATGATCGTCCCCTCAAACTTATCTATACTTAAAAAGAAATCATCCAACATTTCTGATATTTTTTCATCCTGATCCGGATATTCAAGGAGGAGATTGGACATCCAGAGGGTCAAGCAATCAACAAGTATTGTCTTGTATGAATTTTTGACTGATTTCAGCGCTCTTCCGAGATAAATTGGCTCCTCCACGGTATCCCACCGGTTACCCCTCTGCTCCCGGTGATTTTGAATCCTATGACTCATTTCCTCATCAAAGGCCTGAGCAGTGGCTAAAAAGAGCCTCTTTCCCTCCAACTTTTCCGCCTGATCCTGAGCAAAATCACTTTTACCGCTCCTGGCTCCACCTGTTACAAAAATAATCATATTCTATTCCCTGAATTCAAACATCACCTTTTCATATGGTTCAAACATCATCTGATAAAGATCCATGGCATACCGGTCGGTCATTCCCGATATATAATCGGCTATAACCCTGCGCTTGTCTTTCCTGTTCTGTGCCGTTTCATGGTCGGTTTTAAATGACTTCGGCAGCATCTCAGGCCCTTTTTCAAGATGTTCGAAAAGCCTTTGAATTATCAGCCTTCCCTTCTCGTTCATTATGCACACCTGCGGTTTTTTGTATACGTTTTCCATCAGAAATTGCTGCAGCTTTCTGAAATCTTCCAGATCCTTAATCGGTACGGCAACGATGGCGGCATCCGTTTTACGGGCATCATGTACCGATTCTATTTTGTAGTTTGTCAGGTTTTCCAGGGTCTTTTCTATAGCCGCTATATTTGTTTCCTCTATCAGGGTTCTGACGAGCAACCGTGCCTGCTTTGTCGTGTCCAGATCTTCGAAGCCGAGGTATCTCCCCCTGCATGTTGTAAGAACCCTATCGACAAGGGGATTGCCCAGAACCTTGATCTCCTGCATGGAGAGGTAACCCGCGTTCAATGCATCTTCAATATCGTGGGCGCAATATGCAAGCGGATCTGCAATGTTGACAACCTGTGACTCCAGTGATGGCATCGGAAATTGCTTGAATTCGCCCAGGATTTCCGGATTATCATAAACAGATTCATGACGGGCTATCCCTTCCCTCGTTTCATAACAGAGATTCAGACCATCATAATCCTGGTATCTCTTCTCCAGTATATCCACGACTCTCAGGCTTTGCAGGTTGTGCTCGAATCCGCCATCATCCTTCATGATTTCATTCAGCGTTTCTTCCCCTGCGTGTCCGAATGGAGTATGGCCGAGGTCGTGCGCGTAGGATATCGCTTCGCACAGGTCTTCATTCAAGCCGAAAGCTCTTGCAAGGGTTCTGGCGTGTTGAGCCACCTCAAGGGTATGGGTCAATCTGGTTCTGTAAAAATCTCCCTCGCTGATCAGGAACACCTGGGTCTTATATTGAAGGTCCTTGAAGGCCTTCGAATAGAGAATTCTGTCCCTGTCCCTCTGGAAACAGACCCTGTAATCATCCGGTTCATCTCCGTGGAGAGTTCTCCCTATACTTTGGGAACTCTTTGTCGCGTAGGAGGCTAAACTATTTTTTTCTATTTCTTCAAGTCTTTCTCTTGGGTTCATTTCTCCTCTCACATTCAGACAAATCAATCTTGATTAAGCCGATTCGTTTCCGGCTCTTTCATGATAGTCACCAAACTCCTTTATCTTGGTTACTCCTCAAAAAGGCAAAGTTTGTAATAAAAGTTAACCAGCCCCTGATATCCCTTTGATATCACAGAATGATCACGCAATCCTCATTCCTGTAACATTTCGTTCAATTTGGCTTGCCATTCATCTTCAGCGAGCACTTCAAATCGCAATACCTTATCCTTCATCTCAAGGCCCAGTTCAGTCCAGCTTCTTGATTTAGCTTCCCTAGTGCATAAAGAAAACATTTTTTGCTTATAATCAGTATCAGCGCTCCCCATTAAGTGAAGACCCTTTGTTTCTACTACGTATACTTGCTCGTAGTCATCCTTGTCTTCTGAAGCCGTGGCTGTAAAGATGAAATCAGGGTAGATTTTATGCTTTCGCCAGCCCTGTATGGCGTAGTCACGCCTGGCCCGGTTCCTGTACCAGAAAAAAAGCCTCTTCTGTCCTTCAAGATACCAGGCCACTGCCTTTTCGGTTTCGTTGAACTCGTCTTCGGGCACGAAGTCAAAGAGGTTTAATTGCAGTTGCTGGCCATCTTTGCGATTTAGGGTCTTGGCGGTGGGTTTAACTTTGATCGATTTTGGAAAGGTAAAATCAAACTTTTCTCCGATAACCAGGAATCTCATCTGATTTGATTCTATCATCTGCCGAAAGATGTTCTCCGATAGCCGGTCTTTTTCTCGATCAAGCTGCTTTCGTAATTCTTCGATAATAAACACAAAATTGTTGGCAATCATCTTGTGATCATATTTTTCTGCCAGATGTGCAAGCACAGTCTGAGCAAATTCATGGGCCATCCAGGGATTTGGCACAATGTCGCAGAGTTGGCGGGTCATGAAAACAGGATCAACACGAATACCGCCTTCCTTTAGTTTTATTGCCTCTTTTTCCTCGATTACTTTTTTGATGTCCTCTGAAAGCGTGGCAATGTGCTCAATATCCTTTTCTTCAGACATGGAGAGTGTAAGCGAACGGACGGGCTCAAGATCAATATGATCCCAGGGTATTTGTGCAGCGATGTCCATCTCATAATTGACGGGTTTCCAACTCCTGTTACGCCGTACCATAAACACCGGCAGAATAGTGCTGCTTGCCGCCTTTTTAAATCGGTCCCGGATTTTTATTAAACGATCCGGCTGCTCTCCGCCTTCTCCGTCTTCTTCCATATCTGGAATAATTTGACTTCTCAGGTCTCCGAGACCTTCGCGGCTAAAACCATCTCTTATGCTCGTCAACAGCGTATTCGCTTTCTGCTTAAAGCAAAACACGTAACTTTCATCAAGCTCAACAATCTTGATCTTGCGGGCACCGGGCTGGCGAAGTATGCGTCCCACAAGCTGTGTCAAGGCATTTTTAGAAGCAGGATTTGTCAGGATGACCAGGACATAGGCAAAGGCGCAATCCCACCCCTCCTGCAGCGCCTGCTTGGTAATAATATAGCGAATCTTACAGTCTCGATCCATTAATCCGCCAATATTATCAACTTCTTTAAGTTCGTCCTTTTCACTTGTCTTGACAGCCACTTCTTCAGCCGGGATTCCCACTGTCTTAATAAGATGTTCCCGGACGTCCTCGGAATGGATATACCGGGTTCCCCTCTGCTCCCTGCCTGTCCGTTCAACCTGAATGAGACAGATCGGGCGTATATTGTTACCGGAATTTGCTTCATACTCTCGAGCCTTTTCTTCCAGCACATTTCTTTTATTTACGCCTGCCAATAAGGTATCTTTCCAGTCCGGGCTCACCTTGTTAACCACATGAAGATCAAGCTTGATCATCTCCTCGCGATGAAGCTCCCTGCCCGATATGTCGACCAGGATGTTACTCTTTTTGGAAGGAGTTGCAGAAAGTTCCGCAATCATGCAGGGATTGAAGCCGCGCAATGTATCCTGTGCACCCTCGCTGTATGCCTTATGGCCTTCGTCTAAGATGATAATCGGTGACAGAGTCCGAAGTGTATTCCCAAGGGAGGTCTTGATCTGTTCCCCCCAGAAACCCTTTTCCTGCTGATAAGTATCCAGATTAGGAATATTTTGAAGAACCTTCTCCTGCTTTTCAATATCATCTTCAGCAGGGAAAAAGTCCTGAAATCCGCCGCTGTCCTTAAAAACCTTCAACGTCTCTTTAGTCTTACGGTTGGCGGAAGGGAGCATGAGCATTAAAACAACAAGATTTTCTTCAACATCCAGCGGGGAAAAGCGGTCGGCCTTTTCGAGGATGACCGTGCACCCTCCGCTGGCTATATCGAGATGCTGGCGGTAGGGATGATCCCGGCCTTTCAGGCTTTGGATTGTTTGACGGTAGATCTGTGTTGTGGGCACTATCCAGAGGACAAGTCCTGTTTTTTTCTTGAGATAGACCATGTTAACC
>JAUVKS010000139.1 GCA_030596145.1 Pseudomonadota bacterium
GAAACTCTCTTTCTTTCTGTACCAAATCACTGAAAACGATTATCTGAAGAATCAGGAGATGCAAGCCATTGATTCGACAGTACTCAAATATCCTCCTCTAACGCTGAGCCTCTTCTATCTCGTAACACCCAATACGCAGAATCCGGAGAGTGACCATCGTCTACTCGGAAAAGTGATGCAGATATTTCATGATAACACGATACTGCGAGGTTCTGTCCTTCACGAAAGTTTGGCTGGTAAGGAGTTGAGGCTGGTACTTAATTCCCTATCAATAGATGATCTGAATAAGCTCTGGAGTGTCATCTCAAAATCCAAGCCATACAAGCTTTCTGCCTGTTATGAGGTGACACCTGTACGGATAGACTCGACGCGCGAGAGAAAGGTCAGACGGGTGACCGAAAACTAAAAAAAAGCACTCAATCAGGGTATAGAGATGATAACAAAGACTGATAAAATCCTTCTTAAACGCCATGCCGCAAAGCTTTCGTTTGCAGTCTATCTTATCGATGATTACTCAGGGGATGCGCCGATAGGCAGGATAGATGTGCGTTTGAAGGGAAGAGACGAGAAGCCGATAAAGAATCCGAGTTCGTACTATACCCTCCTCGACCTCCCTGATGACACGTACACCGTCCAGGTGCGGTCTGAGTATTATTATGATGTGGATTCGGGCGACATACATCCAGCCGAACTCGTTCCCAAAAGTCCAGTGGTGGATATAACCCTGAAACCAATGCCTTCGTATCCCTTTCCACCGGGAGCGACATTGATCAGAGGGATGGCGCGCGAGGAAGGAAATGCCATCTCCGGTGCCAGAGTAAAAATCAGAGATAAGGATGTCGAGGGTGTGACTACCGAAGAAGGGGAGTTTGTGCTCTATTTTGGCGATCTGACAAATGATGAAATTATAAAAGAAAACGGTAAAAGGTTTGTCAAAGGGGCTAATGGCAAAAATATCCATATTGAGGTTGAATACGGCGGGAAACCCAGAAAGAGAAACCTGGAAGCTCTGGAAGGCAAAACAACTTTCGTGATGGTTAAGTGACAACCTTTATATATCGTGAGAACGTACGGTTTCAGCACCCACAAGGGCGAGAAAAGGAGGGATTACATGCCAGAATATTTGGCGCCAGGAGTATATGTAGAAGAGATAGAGATAGGAGCGAAGCCGATAGAGGGCGTGAGCACAACGACAACAGGGTTTATAGGAATGGCTGAGAGGGGACCATTGAACAAGCCCACCCTTGTTACAAGCTTTGCCGAGTATCAAAGAATCTTTGGTGGTTACTTGGCAGAGAAAGATCACAACAGTAAGAAAGGTTACGGCAAGAAACGCTGGCTGCCGTATGCCGTGGAAGGATTTTTTGTTAATGGTGGGCAGAGGCTGTATGTGTCAAGGGTGGCTGTTGAAGACGCAGCAAAACCATCTGTTGGCTATCTGCCTGATATCACCAAGAATGACACATCCGGTAAAGATGTTGGTGTCGGCAGGGTGGCACCCCCGTCCCCAAAGGCACTTATCCTGGATGGTCCGCTAAACAAGCGTCATGCTGCAAGTACTACGATCACAAAGATGGAAAAGGATGATGCTACATCCTATAAGATAGGTGGGGCTGTGAAGGCAAATGACACAGAGATTACTTTTGATGGTGCGACAGACCTGACGGGTAAACCTGTGCTGATCATCAACGACGGAACCAATACCGAGGTATGTGTTGTTGAATCAGTCGCTGATGATAAGAAAACAATTACGGTGAAGGCGCCTCTGAGATGGGGTCATTCCAAAGGCGTGGAACTGAATAAATTGACTTCTTCGAATACGACAGCGAGACCAACCTCAGCAGTGGAGAAGGGTAAAACCACAATTCCTATTGATGTGGCGGAAACGGACTTTAATCAAGATGATGTGGTCAAGATCGGTGATGAATATTTCATTATCAAGGAAACCGATGTTGCGGAGGCGCCTGGTCCGGCTACAGAGGTTGAGCAGTTTACACCCGCCATCAAAGTTGAAGCTGCTAACGCAGGAACATGGGGGAATAGGATCAAAATCACAGTTAAGAGAAGCCCCCCCACTGTTGCCAAATTGACAGAGACGGCACAGGGTCAAGACTACCTGGATCTGGATACGGTTACAGGAATGGAGAAGGGGACGTTACTCAAGCTGAATACCGAGCCTCCGAGCTATGGAACAATAACCAAGGTCATCAAGACAGAAGGCGTCACAAGAGTGAAACTTCAGAATGCTGTTATAGGATCTCCGGATGGGGCTCCGAAAGTCTCAACCGTCGAGTTTGATCTTATGGTTAATCTTGACGATACTGTTGAGGTCTTCAAGAATCTTTCGATGAATAAGGAACATAGCCGGTACATCGAGGAGATAATCACAGAAGATTCTTCTCGACTGATAAGGGTAGCAGATGTCAGTGATGAATCCTTGCCAAAGAAACCTGTTCCAACCAATGATGGGGGTAAAGACATAGTCTGGAGGCTTGATGGTGGTGACGACGGTATTTCCGAGGATGATGATGGTGCGATCAACACAACTTATGAGGGAAGCGATAATGAGGAACCTTCAAAGAGAAAAGGGCTCCACACCTTAAAAAACGTGGATGGAATAAGCATCGTCGCCATCCCCGGCATCACTACCCAACATCTTCAAAATAAGCTGATCATTCATTGCGAGACCATGAAAGATCGGTTTGCGGTCCTGGATTCGATAGAAATGGCGGATATGGATGACATTCAAGAACAAAGCAACTTCTACGACTCGAAATATGCCGCCCTTTACTATCCCTGGATCAGGGTGTTTGATCCATTGTCTAAGAAACGCACCAATGTCCCACCAAGCGGATATATGTGCGGCATCTATGCACGCAGCGATACCGAGCGAGGAGTTCATAAGGCACCGGCAAATGAAATTGTCAGGGGCGCGCTGAGTCTGGAAGAAGAACCTGATGGTGTTAAGAGGGTTATCACAAAAGGTCAGCAGGATATATTAAACCCGTTGGGGGTCAATTGTATCCGTACTTTCCGCGGCCGGGGCATCCGGGTCTGGGGGGCAAGAACCACCACAAGTGATTCTCTCTGGAAATATATAAACGTCCGCCGCCTATTCATATTCCTTGAGGAGTCTATTGAAGATGGCACGCAATGGGCGGTCTTTGAACCGAACGATGAGAAGCTCTGGGCAAGGGTGAGGCAGACCATCACGCAGTTCCTGACCAGCGTATGGAAAGACGGTGCACTGATGGGCTCGACACCAGGTGAGGCGTTCTTTGTCAAATGCGACAGAACAACGATGACCCAGGATGATATAGACAATGGTAGACTCATTGTGCAGATAGGCGTTGCGCCTGTGAAGCCGGCAGAGTTTGTCATCTTCAGAATAGCCCAATGGCAAGGTGGCTCTGCTGCAACTGAATAAACAGGAGGTAGATAAGAATGACCGGTGAAAGAAAAGATCCGTATAGACAGTTCAGGTTCTTGCTTGAGATCGATGGAATCGTCCAGGCAGGATTCAGCGAGGTCACGATCCCCGATACAACCAGCGATGTTGTTGAATACAGAGAGGGGAATGAACTGACGACCGTCAGAAAACTTCCCGGATTAACGAAGTATGGAAACATAACCCTGAAATGGGGCATCACCGATTCCATGGAACTCTATGAGACGTGGCGTAAACCGGTGGAAGAGGGTGTTATGGGTGACGTGAGGAAGAATGTCGCTATCATACTGATGGATGAAGAGGGGAATCCGGCAGCGAGATGGGAATTCGCGAATGCATGGCCCAGCAAATACGATGCACCTGACTTAAACGCCAAGGGAACCGATGTTGCTGTCGAAACCCTGGAAGTGGTGCACGAAGGCATGACGCGAGTGGCGCCGTAAGGAATCCTGTAAAAGATGTTTCAGACCGAATATGAGTTCACGCTTCCAAAAGGGTATGCGGATGGGGAGGGCAACCTCCATAAAACAGGAGTTATGCGATTGGCAACGGCTGCAGATGAGATACTGCCGCTCAAAGATCCAAGAGTTCAGCAAAATCCTGCCTACTTAACCATCATCCTTCTTTCCAGGGTAGTAACCAGACTCGGTGACGTTCCTGCGGTGAATCCAAGGATCATAGAGGAACTGTTTGCCTCTGACCTGTCATATCTACAGGGGTTTTACCGAAAGATAAACGGGGATGGCACCACGGTTATAAATGCGAGATGCCCGAAGTGTGAACACGAGTTCGAGGTGAACATTGGTATGGGGGAATAGAAGGCTACCCCCTCGATAAAATCTACGAGGAGGTGGCCTTCATAGCCTACCACTTCAACTGGAGCTATGAAGAGGTTATGGGTCTGGAACACCGGGAACGAAGGAGATGGTGTGAGGAGATATCAAGGATAAATGAGAAGTTGAATGAGGCTGTAAGAGGGTAACATCGTCATCCGAGAAAGAGTTAAGCGAAATGATAGGGGCTAAAAAATGGTGATAGGCGAGAGAAACGATCCGTATCTAAGCTTCAGATTCCTGGTAGAAATTCAAGGCTTAATAGTTGGTGGATTTTCAGAAGTCTCCGGTCTTCAAGCAGAAACCGAGATAGAAGAAAAAAGAGAAGGCGGCGTTAATGATTACGTCCATAAACTCCCTAAAATAACCAAATATCAAAATATTACCTTAAAAAGAGGTATAACGGATTCTGATACGCTCTGGGAATGGCATCAGGACGTAGTCAATGGAAACATTGAACGGAAAACCATTTTTGTTGTATTGCTGGATTGCGAAGGGGATGAACAATGGCGATGGCAATTCATTGATGCATATCCAGTGAAATGGACAGGTCCGGATTTAACGGCTGGCAGCAGCGCAGTAGCCGTCGAAACCATAGAACTCGCACATAATGGTATCAAGAAGGGATAAAAAGATGAAAAATATAAAAAAGGCAGGGATGGAACTGATTGGTACCGGGTTCTCTAAAAAGATAATAATGGATAGGCAGGCCAGCTTACGACTTTTCACTACCAACTTCTCACCAATCATATCTGCAAAAAGAATCATCCTTCACAGGAGGTGGTTAGAGCTTATATATGCGATGCCGTATGTGGTTCTGAGACGAGAGATGTCCAATTCGTTCACAATAACAAAGAACATGCTGACTTCGCCGGCCAAACAGATATGGAATATTTTTGTCCGTCTTGAATTTCCCCCTGGCCGCTATGAATATTTGCGTACATGCTCAGAAAGAGAGGCTCCAGCAGGGATCAAAGAAGAATCATCAGTCACGAACTACCAGTTGCCGATAATCGCCCACCATCCACCAGCCGTAAATCGTGACCCATCCGTTACCATCTATAACAAGTACGATTCTCTTAAACATGCGCCATCTTTGATCCGGAAGACCGTTTCTGTAGAGCAGCGAGAGATGCCCTCAACCCTTCGAGAAAGCGAGATCGCCCATCATCATTATGAATACCTAAAGCGAGAGACCCCGGAAATTGCACAGACGGCAGTCCGGCATCTTAAACCATCTTCGATGAAACC
>JAUVKS010000209.1 GCA_030596145.1 Pseudomonadota bacterium
AATCAACGCGCAACCAGCAATCCCGCCTTCTGCGGGATCTACGCTTCGCTCCGACCAGCAACGAGTAATCAGTAACGAGTAACCAGTAACCTGTTTTATTTATCCAGCACCTCCCGCACTTTTCGCGCCAGACCTTCCGGTGTAAAGGGCTTTTCGATAAAATTCAGTCCCGGTGCCAGAACACCGTGATGAACTATGGCATTGTCCGTGTACCCGGACATATAAATGACCTTCATCTCAGACCGCAAAGATTGCAGCCGTTCTGCTACTTCCCCGCCGCTCATCTTCGGCATCACCACATCAGTTATCATCAGATTAATCTGACCCTCGTACTCCTCGCTGACCCTTAAGGCGTCCTCACCGTTTTGTGCCTCCAGGATGCTGTATCCCTGCGGCTGGAGAATTTTGCAGGCCAGTTTCCGGAGCGTATCGTTGTCTTCCACAATCAGAACCGTCTCGGAACCTCTGAGTGAACCTATAGGGACTATTTCTTTTATCACTGACTCCCCTTCCTCCTCCACCCTGGGCAGGTAGATCTTGAAGGTCGTGCCTCCTCCCGGCTCGCTGTAGACCCAGATAAAGCCATTGCTTTGCTTGATGATGCCATAGACAGTGGACAGGCCCAATCCCGTACCCTTGCCCACCTCCTTGGTGGTAAAGAAGGGCTCGAATATGCGGGATTGAGTTTCCTTATCCATCCCTTTTCCGTTATCGCTTACAGCTAACACCACATAAGATCCTGGTGGATTTTTTACACCGTGATCGCGAAAATAGTTCTCATCCAGATCCACGTTAGCTGTTTCAACGGTGAGCTTACCACCCTTGGGCATGGCGTCCTTTGCATTGACCACAAGGTTCATGATCACCTGCTCCATCTGTCCGGGGTCCGCCTCCACCTGCCATAATTCAGGCCTTGGGATCTTCAGAATCTCAACATCCTCTCCAATCAGTCGGCCAAGCATCTTTTCTATATCTGTTAATAGTTCATTGAGATCCAGAATCTTAGGTTGGATAATCTGCTTACGGCTGAAGGCGAGAAGCTGTCGGGTCAAAGAAGCTGCCCGTTCCCCGGCTTTTATAATCTCCTCTATCGACCCTCGCAGGGTATCATCTTTGCTGACATCCATTAACGCAAGACTGGCATTGCCGATGATGGTTGTCAGGATATTGTTGAAATCATGGGCAACCCCACCGGCCAGGGTGCCGATGGCTTCCATCTTCTGGGCCTGTTGGAGTTGGGATTCGAGTTTCTTTTTCTCTGTGATATCAATAAAGCTATTTAACAAGCATTCCTTACCACCCAAGAGTATGGAGGTAACAGTTTTTAGAATGGGGACTTCTTTTCCATTTGCCGCAAGCAATATACGCTCTGAGTTATCCACTTTTTGCCCAAGATCGGTAACCGGGCATTTTCCCTTTTCCGCAGGGCAGATATATTTATGACACACATGACCGATAATCTTTTCTTTAGGAGAGCCGATCATCTTGATTGCAGCCGGATTAGCATCCACAATTGTGTGTGTTTCTGCATTGATGACCACGATTCCTGCTTGTATGGAACCCAGTATGGTCTTTAAACGCCCTTCACTATCCCGAACTTCCTTCTCTGCCCACTTACGTTCGGTGATATTTCGAGTAGTTCCCTGAAAATATATGGGATTTCCTGCATCGTCCAATAGCATCTTCCCGCTTATTTCGCAGGGTATCTCTTCACCGTTTTTATGATAAAGACTCGTTTCAAACACTTCCATCATCTTTTCAGGAAAGTTGGCCAAAACATCCAAAATTATTGCCTGCATTTTTTCCATTTCTTCCGATGAACAATGTTCGGGTAATTTACTTCCTATCCATTCTTTCGTTGTATATCCGAGAAGAGGGAAAATTGCCTGATTGATATAAGTAAATTCCATATCCAGATTCATTTGCCAAATACAATCAACTGTGTTCTCTGCTAATAAACGATGTTTTTCCTCGCTCTCTCGTAGCGCCTTCTCTGTCCGCTTGCGCTCAGTGATGTCCTGCAATGTTTCTATCGCCCCGATGACTTCTCCCAGCTGGTCTCTCAAGGGAGCTGCGGTGAAAAAAAGCCATTTGCCGCTTTCACCCAAATCGGGAAAGAAATCCTCAGCTTCATATGCCCCTTTCATAAGTGCAGATTTTTGATACTTACCGCCGTAGTGCCTGGCTATTTTCCCCTTTGACAGTTCATCTACCACAAGATCAGCCATAGCCGGTCTTTGTTCAGAATAGAAAGCAGACCATTGATTTTTAGTGCCGACCATTTGATTTGCAGAAACACCGGTTAGATTCTCACAGGCCATGTTCCAGTGCGTGATCGTGTGGTTACGGTCAATCATAAAGGTCGGGATTGCAATTCCATCAACCGCGTGTGAAAGTCTTTTCTCACTCTCCTTCAGAGCTATATCACTCTCACGTTTCTTACGTAATAACCTTGATGCCAATAGGCCTCCTGCTAAACAAGCGAGAATGAAAAAAGTTCTCACGCAAAGTGCGTAATGAGGGGCACCTAATGCAAGTAAATCAAGAAAAGAGCTTTCTCTATAAAAGACCAAGGAACCGAGAATGCTGTCAATAACCCAAAAGAGAGCCCCAAGAAGGAGTGAAGCACTTATAATATAGCTTGTGTCTGCCTGGCTGGTTTTCTTTTTTAGTCCAAAAAATTTTCTTATAAATCCAAAGTTTAATAAGACATCGGCCAACAATAAGATTATATATCCGACTACAAACTGCTTTATAGCTACAAAATGGGAAAAATCTATTGGGATTGTATCGGGTGCACCGGAAGCCCAGCTCCAGGGCGGTGGATTGAGTGTTATAGCCCATCTGGCTAATGTATATAAATTTATTGTACTGAGTATCCGAAACGGAACCTCTATAGCATATGTATTTAACCACCATTGATGATCTTTTCGTTTTTTTCGCAATTCGGCAAATAATCCGTGCCATACGACCCACAGTGTAAACGGGGAAACAACAAAAAACACTGCGTAACCATTGCTTGGTCCCCATAACCACCACATGGACTGACAACCACCGGCTATGGCTGACAATAAACCGTACTTCCAACCCCAGGAAAGGGTTATGAGCATTGGAAACAATAATCCTATCAA
>JAUVKS010000070.1 GCA_030596145.1 Pseudomonadota bacterium
TCTCTCCTTAAGGGGATAATGGGTAAGAGTTTCGAGTTTCGCCGCTATTTTCAGGAGGTAAAGAGAACGGGGAAACCATGTGTAAGCGATCTGGTGCTGGTGGGTGGCGAAAGATATGAGGATGTGGAAAACAGATTTAAGTCGATTATTGTTGCCGTTCCCAAATATGACTCAAACAGTGTATTTTCCGGTGTGATTTTAGCTTCTCTCTCTTTTTCCACTATCATCGACCGATATATCAAGCCGGTTAGGTGTGATGTATCATGTTATTCCTGGATGGTGGATGATAGCGGAACAATACTTGTTCACCCCGATCAAGAATTTACGGGTAAGGATGTGGGGATACTCGAAGGTGCAAAGTCTGAGAAAGGTATATCCTTGAAGGATGAGCTGCTGAAAGAAGAAGGAGGATACGGCGCGTATATGCTGATTAAGGAAGATGGCAGGGTTGAAAAAAGTATTGTGGTCTATGTCCCGATTCATCTGGGTTCACGGAAGTGGGCAGTTGCGATCAGTGTTCCTTATAATACCGCCGTTTCACTGTTTCGAAAAACTTTTCTCAATATCATGTTCGTGGCTGCTGGGCTGATTGCTGTGGTTGTTATTGGGAGTGTATTTGTGATCTATTCCGGGAGGAGGCGATTGCGTCTCGAGGAAGAACTGAAACACCTCAGGGAAAAGAGTGCGTGGCAGGAAGAACTTGCCAGGGAGAAGAAAACCATTGAGGGGATCGTAGAAGGGTCTCCCATACCGACATTTGTTATAGACAGGGAGCACAAGATTACCCTCTGGAACAGGGCTTGTGCAGAGCTGACCGGTCTTGACAGTAAAGACATGATAGGTACGGACAGGCAGTATGTTCCGTTTTATTCTGAGAAAAGGCCGGTTATAGCTGACCTGATAGTTGATGGCGATATTGAGGGACTGGCAAAATATTATGGTAAGAAAAAGGTACTGAAATCTACGGTGGTAGAGGATGCCTATGAAGCGAGGGATTTCTTTGAGAGCATGGGTGGCATAGAGAGACATCTTTATTTTATGGCGGCCCCGATATACGATGATAATGGGGAGGTCATCGCGGCCATCGAGACCCTTCAAGATATCTCCACGGAGAGGGAGATGGAACTCAAATTGAAGGAGTATGCTGAATCACTCGAGAGTGAACTGTATGAGAATGTCAAGCTGAGGGAGAATGTGGAGGGACTTTACAATTATCTTCAGTCTATATTGGACAGTTCTCCCGATAGGATATTTGCCCTCAGCAGCGAAGGTATTATCAATTATGTCAGTCGTGGCATGGGTGAAGGGGCCGAATTTGCTACTCAGCGGATCAAGGGCAAGCATTTTACGGAATTTGTTGCGCCGGAGCACAGGGATTATATGCTTGAAAAATGGGAGGAGATAAGAAAGGGGATATTCAAACCCTATGAGATTGAAGTAAGTAAGGGGGATGGTTCGGTGAGAAATTTATTGTTAACTTCTGGGCCAATTAAGGGAACTGACCGGTATGTTATTGTTCAGCGGGACATTACAGAGTTTAAGAACCTTGAGAAGAAGTTCTATGAGAGCCAGAAACTTGCCGCTGTGGGGCAACTGTCCGCTGGTATCGCGCATGAAGTTAGAAACCCACTTTCTTCTATAAAGATGAGCCTTCAGATTCTGGTAAGACGGCTGAAACCTTCGGGAAATGATTTAAAGAGATTCAATATTGCCGAGAGAGAGGTGGAACACCTGGAGAAACTGGTAAGGGATATCCTTATTTTTGCCAAACCTGAGGAACCGAAGATGGAACTTGCTGATATTAACAAGTCTCTTGAGGACTCTCTGGCAATGGCGGAAAAGGAAATATCGAACAAGAAGATAAATGTTCGGAGTGTATATGATAAGAAAGTTCCGCTTCTGAAGTTTGATTCGGCTATGTTGGAGCAGGTATTTTTAAATATCTACCTCAATGCTGTTGATGCGATGGAAGAAAATGGGAAGCTCTTGATATCGACGAAACTGGTTGAAGATGAGCGTGATTTCATTATTGTTGAGATTGAGGATAATGGCTGCGGTATTGATGATAAAAACCTTCACCATATATTCAATCCCTTTTTTACGATGAAGAAATATGGTACCGGTCTTGGACTGACCCAGGTTAAAAAGATTGTTGACATGCATCAGGGAACAATTGAGGTTATAAGCAAGAAGGGGAAAGGTGCCAGGGTCTGTATCACGTTTCCGGTTTCCGGCATGGGAGCGGGAGAAGGGATAAAGGAGTGAAGGCATGCCGAAGATTCTTGTAATTGATGATGATACTTCTATATGCGAGAGCCTTGAGTTGTATCTGACCGAAGAGGGATATGAAGTTCATACCGCCCTGACCGGTACAGACGGATTGAATAAGGCGGTGGAGGTCTCACCGGATGTTGTAATCCTGGATATAAGACTTCCCGATATTGATGGTTTTACCATATTGGAAGATCTGAAGGGAGAGGATGAAGACATCAAGGTGATTATGATTACCGCTCATCATGATATGGATACGACTATCAGGGCGATGAAGGAGGGAGCCTTCGATTATATCCACAAACCTATTAATGTAGATGAGCTAGATATAGCCATACAGAAGGCGTTAACAAGCCTTGAAATGGAAAAGAAGATAAATGGTCTCCTCATGGAGCCTTCAAGGGATTTCAGGGTAGGGGACATTATCGGCACAGGTAGTGCAATGAGGGAGATATTTAAGACCATAGGGGTTGTTTCTCAGAGCAAGACAACGGTGCTTATCCAGGGAGGAAGTGGAACGGGTAAGGAGCTGATTGCCAAGGTTATACATTATAATACGGCGGCTGATGAGCCCTATATAGCGATAAACTGCTCTGCCATTGTGGATACTCTCCTTGAATCGGAGCTCTTCGGTCATGAGAAGGGTTCCTTTACGGGGGCGATAAGCAGAAAACTGGGCAAATTTGAACTTGCCCGTTACGGTACGATCTTTTTGGATGAGATTAGCGAAATGTCGGTAAACCTTCAGGCCAAGCTCCTGAGAGTACTTCAGGAGATGGAGTTTGAGAGGATTGGCGGCAAAGACAGAGTAAAGGTGAATGCGAGGATAATCACTGCCACCAACAAAAATCTCAAGGAACTTGTGAGTGAAGGGAAATTCAGGGATGATCTTTATTATCGCCTGAACATTGTAGCGATAAACATCCCACCTCTGAGAGAGAGGAGGGAAGATATCCTTCCACTTGTCGACTATCTCCTCAAGAAGATTAATCGGGACCTCCACAAAAAGATTGCCGGCGTGTCTGATGAGATGATAGATGTTTTTATCAAATACAGTTGGCCTGGAAATATCAGAGAGCTTGAGAATCTTCTGGTCAGGGCCGTTGTTGTGGCTCAGGGACAGGTTCTCGGGAGAGAAGATTTTCCGGATTTGCTGGGGAGCTCTGTCAGCAGCGAAGTTCAGGAAGAAGCGTTGGGCGTGAAAAATGAAAGAGGTGAGGACTCTAAACTCTGTACTATAGATGAGATAGAGGAAAAGCATATAAGGGAAGTAATCAGGAAGGCCGGTAATAATAAGGGTAAAATCTGTGAAATACTCGGTATCTCGCGCCCCACCCTCGAGAGAAAACTGAAGAAGTACGGGATTAAGTTTGAATCAGTCAAAGGCTAAGGGCAAAAGGCTAAAGGTTAAAGGCAAAAGTATAAATGAAAATCACATCAGTGGATTTCATAAAGAGTGCCAGGGAGCCATCTCAGTATCCGAAGGATTCACTTCCAGAGGTGGCCTTCGCCGGCAGATCCAATGTGGGCAAATCTTCCCTTATCAACACCCTCGTTAATCGAAAGAGACTTGCCAGGACGAGTACCACACCGGGGAGAACACAGCTGATAAATTTTTTTACGGTGAATGACCGCGTTAGTTTTGTCGATCTTCCCGGTTATGGATATGCCAGGGTGCCTCGTTCGATAAAGAAGGAATGGGGGCCTATGGTGGAAAGGTATCTTAAGGAACGGAAGAATCTGCGCCTTGTCATTCTGATCCTTGATGTGAGGAGGGATCCATCTGAGGGCGATCTTTCTCTTGTCGAATGGCTCCATTTTTACGGTATTGATTCTCTCTTTGTCTTGACAAAGAGAGACAAAATTTCCAAAAACCAGATAAGGATTCGCCAGCGCCGCATAAAAGAGCTTTTAGGATCACCTGCCGACAGCGACATAATTCTATTTTCTGCTAAAACCGGTGAGGGAAAAGGGGCTGTCTGGAAGGAGATAGAAAAGATTTGACCCCCAGCATTCCCAGTATTTTTCCAAAACTCCAAGCGAATGAACTTGACATAAAGATCAAATCATGTTAACCGCCCCAGTGTTTGTTTTTTATTTTCCTCCTCTCCTATGGAGGGGGGATTTTGGCTTTTTGAAAGATCATCAAATCCGAGGTGTAAAAGGTGTTGAAAGATAGCGAAAAAGTCGGCGCTGTAATGGTTGTAGGTTCGGGTATTGCAGGTATTCAGGCTTCCCTGGACCTTGCTAATTCAGGTATGAAAGTATACCTCGTTGAAAATGATATCAGCATTGGTGGTGTCATGGCTCAGCTTGATAAAACATTTCCCACCAACGACTGTTCTGCCTGTATATTGTCTCCTAAACTGGTTGAAGTGGGAAGACACCCGAATGTGGAAATCCTGACCAGAAGGACTGTGGAGTCTGTTGATGGAGAACCTGGCCGCTTTAAAGTGCGGCTGACGAGTGCGCCGAGGTTCGTCGATGTCGATAAATGTACCGGGTGTGGTGACTGTGCCGATGTTTGTCCTGTATCGCTTCCATCGGAATTTGAAGAGAATCTCGGGACGAGAAAGGCTATTTACAGGAAATTCCCCCAGGCTATTCCGAGCGCGTTTGCTGTTGACAAAATAGGGATAGCACCCTGTAAGGCGGCGTGTCCTACTCACATCAGCGTTCAGGGTTATGTAGCCCTCATTGCCGATGGTAAATATAAAGAAGCACTGAAACTCATCAAACAGGAAAATCCATTTCCCGCTGTCTGCGGCAGGGTCTGTAACCATCCCTGTGAAGAAGCATGTAAAAGGGGAGAGGTAGAGCAGCCTGTTTCCATCATGTATTTGAAGCGATTTGTTGCCGATCTCGACCTCAATGATGAGACTAAATATGTGCCTGAGATAAAGGAAAAGAAAGATAAAAAGGTGGCTGTCATCGGCGCCGGTCCTGCCGGTCTTACTTCGGCCTACTACCTGGCCATTGAAGGTTATCAGGTTACCGTATTTGAAGCCCTTCCCGTTGCCGGTGGAATGCTCTCCGTGGGTATTCCTGAATACCGACTTCCGAAAAAACTCCTTAATGCCGAGATAAAAATCATTGAAGAGCTGGGTGTCGAAATAAAGCTGAATACAAAAGTCGGCGAAGACATCACTATGGATACACTGAAAGAAGAGTTTGACGCCATATTTATCGGTGTCGGCTCCCATGTGAGCAGTAAGCTGAATGTCCCCGGAGAAGAGCTGGAAGGTGTAATTCACGGGATTGATTTCCTCAGGAGGGTGAATCTTGGTGAAAAGGTATTTCTGGGGAACCGGGTTGCTGTGGTAGGTGGTGGAAACGTGGCTATGGATGCCGTTCGTACGTCACTGAGAACCGGTTCCAAAGAGGCATTTGTCCTTTACAGAAGAACCCGTGCTGAGATGCCTGCAGCTCCGGAAGAGATAGAAGAAGCCCTTGCCGAGGGTATCGAGATGGAGTTTTTGGCTGCTCCTGTCAAAGTTCTGGAAGCTGCTGGAAAAGTGTCGGGTATAGAGTGTATCAGAATGGAACTTGGTGAACCTGACGAGAGCGGGCGAAGACGGCCTGTTCCGATAGAGGGTTCAGAATTTACACTTGAAGTGGATGCCGTTATTCCCGCCATCGGCCAGACAAGTGATCTTTCATTTGTTCCGGAGGAAAGTGGCCTTTCCGTTAACAGGTGGAATACCTTTGAAGTTGACCCTGTAACCTTTGCAACCAATGTAGAAGGCATTTTTGCCGGTGGCGATGACGTAACGGGACCTGCTACGATAGTCGAAGCCATCAATGCCGGAAAGGAAGCGGCCAGGTCTATAGATCGTTATCTGAAGGGCGAGGATGTCAAATTAGGGCGTGAGAGAGACTGGACCAAGGGTCTTGCCGATAAAGCGGATACAAGCTCAGTAAAAAAAGAAGAGCGTCCCGGAATGCCCGAACTCGAACCGGAAGAGAGAAAAACTAACTTTGAAGAAGTTATCCTGGGCTACAGTGAGGAAGATGTTCTCAGAGAAGCCAAGAGGTGTTTGAGTTGCGGGATATGTTCAGAATGCTATCAATGTGTTGAGGCCTGTATAGCCGGCGCTATCGATCATGAGATGATCGAGAAGGAAGAGGAAATTGAAGTAGGATCCATCATTGCCGCGCCGGGGACTGAACTTTTCGATGCTCACTTAAGGGGTGAGTACGGATTTGGCATATACGATAATGTTATAAGCAGTATTCAGTTTGAGAGGGTCTTGTCCGCGTCGGGTCCCTTCGTCGGTCATGTCCAGAGAATTTCCGATGGTCAGGAACCTAAAAAGGTTGCATGGATCCAGTGTGTGGGTTCAAGAGACGTGAATTGCGGAAACAGCTGGTGTTCATCCGTGTGCTGTATGTATGCGACAAAGCAGGCCATTATCGGGAAGGAACACCTCAAGACACTCGAACCCGCAATATTCTATATGGATATGCGCGCCTATGGAAAAGATTTTGATCGATTTGTAGACAGGGCGAAGAACGATTATGGAGTCAGATATATCAGGTCCATGCCCTCCTCCGTAAAGGAACTGCAGCAGACAAACAATCTTCTTCTCACCTATGTTGCCGAAGACGGATCACTGATAGAGGAAGAATTCGACATGGTTGTTCTTTCCGTCGGTTTAAACCCGCCAAAAGAGGCGGGAAAACTGGCCGAGAGTCTGGGCATAGAGCTTGAAGAACATGGCTTCTGCAAAACTTCCCTTGAAAATCCCGTACAGACCAGCCGTGAAGGTGTCTTTGTCTGTGGTGTCTTCGGAGGTCCTAAAGATATTCCTGAAACGGTTATGGAGGCAAGCGGCGCGGCAGCGTGTGCGGAAGGCCTGCTCGGTTCCCGGCGGGGTACAATGACTACTGCGGAAGAGCTTCCCCCTGAGATGGACTTGAGAGGCATCGGCCCGAGAATTGGAGTTTTTGTCTGTCATTGCGGACTCAATATCGGCGGAGTGGTGGATGTGCCGGCTGTTGTAGAATATGTCAAAACCCTGCCCAATGTCGTTTATGTTGAAGATAACCTCTTTACCTGTTCTCAGGACACGGCGGTCGCGATGGGTGAGGTGATCAAGGAACACGGCCTTACCAGGGTTGTCGTTGCATCCTGTTCACCACGGACACACGAGGGTCTCTTCCAGGAGAATTGTGAAAAGGCGGGTCTCAACAGATATCTCTTTGAAATGGCCAACATTCGGGATCAGAATTCGTGGGTTCACATGAATGAGCCCGAGGCGGCGACGGAGAAGGCAAAAGACCTGGTACGTATGGCCATAGCCAAGGCTGAATATCTGAAACCGCTGAAACCGGGTCAACTCAGCGTCAATAAGGCTACATTGATTCTGGGAGGCGGACTTGCCGGTATAACTGCCGCCCTTGCCCTTGCAGATCAGGGCTTTGAATCTCACATCGTGGAAAAGGAAGATCAATTAGGCGGAAATTACGGGAAGCTGTACTATACCCTGGAAGGTCTTGATACGAGAAAACATTTAGCAGGACTACTGGAACGTGTTGAAAAGAGTGATTTAATACATGTTTACACCGGGGCAAAGATAAAGGAGCTCGAGGGATTTATAGGGAATTACAAGACCACTGTTGAATCCGGCGGAGAGGAGCACCCGTTTGAGCACGGTGTAGTCATTGTGGCGACAGGCGCCCGCGAGAACGAGACGGATGAGTACCTGTACGGTCAGAATGATAATGTAGTTACCCAGAGGGAACTGGAAAGACTCATTTACGAAAAAGATGCAAAGGTTTCCGATGCCGGGAGTGTTGTTATGATTCAGTGCGTCGGTTCCAGAAATGCCGAGAGACCGTACTGCAGCAGGTACTGTTGCATCGAAGCGATCAAAAATGCCCTGAAATTAAA
>JAUVKS010000095.1 GCA_030596145.1 Pseudomonadota bacterium
TTTACCTGATAGTCTTCAAAAGCCCTGGTTACATCCATATTCGGTACTATTTTGCCGTAGCTTCCGGAATGCAGACCTGCACAACCGAAAGAAGCCAAAATCAGGAAAACGCAAATTGTGCTGATTGTTTTTAACATAATAAATCCCTCCTATAGAAGTGTCAAAAAAAATTATCTGCGTAATTTCCATAAGGAAACATAACAACAGTTTATCCTAAACAATACATTGTAGTCAAAATAATAATTGCATAAAAAAGTTGATGGACTCGTAAAAAGTCGAAATATACACAATTTTGTCATTCCCGTGAAAACGGGAATCCAGTTTTTTCAAGTGCTTGGCCGTTTATAGATCCCCGCCTACGCGGGAATGACAGACTTTTTGCGAATGCATCAAAGTTGGTTTTGTTTATAAATGTGGCAAGAATAAGATAAGTAAGAATGGGGGTGGAGGAGAAGATGTATCTCGGAAGAGTAAGCGATGTGGAAGCGATCAGGTGGATAGAAAATATCTATGCCTGACAGAAGAAAACAGGGTGAGGCATCTGTCGTGCTTCACCCTGTAAAATAGTACAAATTGAACGTAGTAAACGAATACCGTGAAAATTTGGACCTTGATTTTTTCAACCCGGTAAGCAGATCTATGCACTTTGAAAATTGGCAATGAAGTTATGAAATGCGATTCATATCTGGAAAGAAGTTAACTATTTTAAGATTAAATCGATGTGGCAACTATCTGTAATTCCTTTATAATTTCATCAGCCATAAAGCTTTCATCTATCTGAAGTGACAAAATAAGCAACGTGTACGCCAGTCTTCCTATGTTATGTATAGCAGCGGCAATGGCTTAAATTTTATAAAATGAGACAGGGCATAAAAGCTCTGTCTCAACAGTTTTATTTACAAAATTCAGACGCATAACAAAGATTTAGTTACTAAATTAAAACTTACCTTTCTGTGTTTATATTACTCCTTTCCGGCAAGAATTCTATAATCCACCGCTTCTTTCGGATCATATCTGAAGGATACATTTACTCTCGCGCGATACGCAACAACTTCATCGTCCTCGATATGCATATCGAGTTTAGTCACTTCCACTACTCTGATGTCATTTAATGATTCACTTGCCATTTTAACCGCATTCTTAGCAGCTTCTTCCCAAGAGGTTTCACTGGTACCTATCAACTCAATGATCTTGTATACACTTTTAAACATGACGATTCCTCCTTTCTTGGTTTTGGTAATGTACGCCATGCATTAATGTAATCTGAGAAATTGGCGAGGCATTACCTGATTCCAACTACTCGATAATACTGTCCGCAATTCTTACACTTGCCGCTGCTATGCTTTTTTGTCCACGCTATCGAGGTAGAACTGCCGGTTACCCGATAGCCCCATCACAGATCCCTGCGTGTGGTTCTCCCGCACAAGGCTCCTCGGCATTGCTCGCCTCGTGCAGCAACTATTACAGTTGCCCTTGCTATTTCCTGCAGTGAGGTTGGCAGGCGTTATCGGCCTTTCTAATCCGTATCTGTTTCCTTTGTGGGCTACGCGCGCAATACCGCCATTTCCTTCCCCTTGTGATCGGCCCTACCCTCTATAAGTACTATGAAATGATCTGACTCCCTTCACTTTATTTATCCATCAGGCAGCCTTCTTTTGATTGTACTGTGTCACCTCTACTTGCGAGGATGTGGGGGGGGTCCCAAGTTCCTGACGCTCCTCTCACTACATGCCACGCTCTTGGACCCCGACAGTCCCCCCGGAATCTCACCAATGCGATTCCTTTGTGCAGGCTTCCGTTACGTTAAAGACGTCGCCAACTGCATTTTTTACTCTTAACGAAGCTGAATTGCTTAGGGGAAGCACGTCTCCCCTGCGGCCTGTAGTGTTCCCTGTGTACGCTTCACGACTTTTGTTCACCAAGTAACCACTGTTTGCGGATACCGACTCCGCCAGTCGCGCAACACTCGGTACGGACTGCTGGTTTAGGCTTTGCCCAATTGGAACTTTTACCCTATTAAGAAGCGTCAAATTTACGCGCTGGCTTTCCTTCAAGGTCTTGAATCCTTTGATTTTGATAGCGCTGTATGAACAAAAATATCCGTTCCTTCATCTTGTTCGATGAGTCCATAACATTTTTATCTTTATACCATTTTACTGTGGGTAGTGCAAGATCCTTGGGGATTCTGGAATTCTGAATTCTGTCTGGTAATTCTGAGTAGTTCTGAGTAGAGTAGAGCTGGCCATTATTACAGTAGGCGGGCTTATCTATTTCCGTCCCTTTCGTCTGCCAGTCCTAAATAGCCCTGCCATAGTTACTCTGAACAATCCTCCTTCATCAAACCGTGCGTGCGGTAATTCCTCACGTACGGATCCGTGGAGGTGCGCCGGGTAACCAGCGCACCTACCCGAATATATCCTAATCTTACTTCCAATTTTTTAAAGTTAAAACAGCTGCCCTGATCAATGCTATCAAATCAAAGACTTAGGGTAGCTCGATCATATCATGATCAAAATTATCAGATCAAAAACTGTAGACAGCTTGGAAATACCACAAAATCCGTCAATTCAAGACCGCGGCAACATATCGCAGTCAGATATTCATTCTTAAACTATTTAGAGCTGCTATACTCAACTCAGACCACCCATGGAAAGGAACGATATTTTTCCTGTCGTAACTTTTTAAATGGTATGAAGGGAATTGGTTAAAGCTGTTCTTTCTGTGTCAAAACTGTGCCATTTTGGGGCGCAAAAAAGGCCCAGTTTGACCGATTTTGAACAATCAATAAAAAAAGGGATTAACGGTAGTTAAACCATAAACCCCCTGATATTCTTGGTGGGCCGTACCGGGATCGAACCGGTGACCAACGGATTAAAAGTCCGGTGCTCTACCATCTGAGCTAACGGCCCACAAATAGATTTTTGAAGCTGCCCCTCATAGCAGGAGGTAACTTTGGATGTCAAGAAGAAACTGAAAGATTTGTGTTACTTTTCTAATCTGCAAAGGGATTTTCTACAATGATCGTTTCATCCCTGCCCGCTCCCACAGAAACGAGAAACACTTTAACTCCGGCGAGTTCCTCCATCCTTTCTACATATTTCCTGGCGTTTGTGGGAAGTTCCTGGATATTTCTGGCCTTGCTTATATCTTCCGTCCACCCGTCCATTTCTTCATAAACAGGCTGACATTGTGCGACTATTTGTAGATTTGATGGGACCGATTCTGTAAATTCTTTACCGTCGATCTTGTAACCAACGCAGATCTTCAGTGTCTCAATGCCGGTTAGGACATCGAGCTTGGTCATGGCTATCCCGGTTATGCCGGAGACCCTGACCGATTGTCTGACAAGAACGATGTCAAGCCAACCGCAACGGCGTTTTCTCCCGGTGGTGGCTCCAAATTCCTTTCCAACTTCCTGTATCCTGTTTCCAATATCGTCGGTAAGCTCTGTAACGAATGGACCTTCACCGACTCTTGTTGTGTAGGCCTTGCAGATTCCTATAACAGAGTCAATTTCAGTAGGCCCTACACCGGACCCGCAACAGGCGTTTCCGGCCACCGTACTTGACGAGGTGACAAAAGGAAAAGTGCCATGCTCTATATCGAGGTGGCATCCCTGGGCACCTTCAAAAAGGATGTTCTTCCCGTTCGTTATCTCTTTGGCAATAATTATTGAGGTATCTGTTACGTATTGTTTGAGGCGATCGGCATATATCCTGTATTCGTTATAGATTGTTTGTTCATCAACCGGTTCTTCCTTGAAATATTCTGTCAGGAAGAAATTTTTTTCTTCAACATTTCTGTTTAGTTTCTCCCTGAATATCTTATCATCAAGGAGATCACAAAACCTTATACCCACCCGTGCGACCTTGTCTTCGTAGCAGGGGCCGATTCCCCTTCCTGTAGTTCCTATCTTTTTGTGGCCTTTCCGGGACTCACGGGCACTGTCCAGCCTTCGATGGTAAGGCATGATGATATGAGCGGTTTCGCTAATGAAAAGATTTGTATTCGGTGGAAAGAGATTTCGGCTTTTGAGGTCATCAATTTCCTGTATGATAACCTTTGGATCTACAACGACACCATTCCCTACGATACAGATTTTATTGTTGTGGAGTATCCCGGAGGGTATCAGATGGAGAATGGTCTGTTCACCTTTTACCACAAGGGTATGACCTGCATTATTCCCCCCCTGGAACCTTGCGATGACATCCGCATCTTCTGCATACAGATCTACAATCTTACCCTTACCTTCATCACCCCACTGGGTTCCTACAATAACGACTGCTTTTGCCATGATATGTCTCCAATTACATTTCCAGCTGAGTTAGTGAAATAACATTAGGCAGATCCTTGAGCTTGTTGATAACTTCCTCAGACACCACACTGTCTGTACTCAGAACAATAAGTGCCTGTCTATCTACCTGCTCACGGCTCAACTGTAACCTTGCGATATTTACGCCATTATTTCCCAGGGTTGTACCAATGTTACCTATGACACCTGGTTTGTCATTGTTGTATATCACCAGCATGTTACCTTCCGGGATCGCCTCAAGTGTAAACTTGTTAATTCTTACGATCCTGGGATCCTGTTTTCCGAAGATTGTTCCTGCTGCGAAACTCTCCTCACGGGTGGTTTTTATTGTGAGGGAAATCATGCTGGTGTAATCCTTTACCTCACTGCTCTTCGATTCGATAACCTTTATGCCTCGTTCCTTTGCTATAACGGGTGCATTGATAAAATTGACATTCTCATCGAGTATCGGTGTCAAAAGCCCCTTCAGCAATGCTGTAGTGATGGGCGGAACCGTATAGTTGAGAATTTCCCCGCTGTACTCTATAATAATTTCTTTTATTCCTCCAGAGACAAGCTGGGCCTCAAACTTTCCGAGCCTTTCAGCGAGTGTCAGATACGGCTGTATTATTGAGAGTATTTCTGCGCTGACCGAGGGGAAATTTACGGCATTTTTTATTGTTCCCATTGTAAGATAATTGACTATTTGTTTGGCGATAGCTATGGCAACATTTCTCTGGGCCTCATCTGTTGATGCACCCAGATGCGGTGTAGAGATAACATTATCCAAGGATACCAGATCCCAGTTTTGAGTGGGTTCTTTTTCGAAGACGTCGAGTGCCGCACCGGCAACCTTTCCGGAAACAAGGGCGTCATAGAGATCTTTTTCGTTTACAATTCCTCCTCTGGAACAATTGATAATGAAAACGTCATCTTTCATTTTGGCAAAAGCAGCAACATTTATCATTCCCTTCGTTTCCTTGGTCATTGGGGCATGTATGGAAATAAAGTCGGAGCTTTTCAAAAGTTCATCCATAGTTACGAGCGTAACACCCATCTTTTCCGCGGTCTCCGGGGACATAAAGGGATCATAAGCGATGACATTCATTTTTAAACCCAGTGCCCGGTCGGCCACTATGGAGCCAACTCTTCCGATGCCTACGATCCCCAGCGTTTTGTTATATACCTCTGCACCCATGAACTTTTTTTTCTCCCATTTTTGGGATTTCATGGATGCTGTGGCCTGGGGGATTTTTCTGGCGAGTGAGAGCATGAGTGATAAGGCGTGTTCACCTGTAGTAATGGTGTTACCGCCGGGGGTATTCATTACCATGATGCCCCTCTTGCTTGCCGCATTAACATCAACGTTATCAAGCCCTATTCCAGCCCTTCCGATCACCTTGAGTTTTCCCGCTTTATCAATCAACTCCTGGGTGACTTTGGTGGCGCTCCTTATGGCAAGCCCATCGTAATCCTCTATTATTCCTTTTAGCTCATCAGGAGTGAGATCTGTCATGACATCAACCTCGATCCCTGGAGCGTTTTTGAGTATTTCTATACCCTCCGTGGCAAGGGTATCACTTACGAGAACCTTATGCATTTAATATCTTCCTCCCCATTCTACAATTTAGTGATTTCTTTCTGATATGTCTTTTCCAGCGCTTCAATTGCTGTTCTGATGTCTGATGGTTCAATAGTTGGGCCGCACCAGAATCGGAATCCCGGAGGAGCATCTTTATAAGCAGCAACGTCATGGGCAATGTTTTCTTTACTCAATTTGCCTGCAATACTCTTAATGAAACTTGCCTGGTCATCCCCGGAAAGGGATTTAAACTTCCCACTTGTAATCATAAGACAAACGGAAGTTTGCGAGCGGGTTTCCATGGATTCAGCGAGAAAGTTGACCCAATCCGTCTTTTCAACCCATTCTTCTATGACCTTTAAATTAGATTTACTCCTGTTTATAAGGCCGGTGAGTCCTATCTCACTGGCCCATTCGAGCACGTCAAGGTAATCTTCGACGCAAAGCATTGAAGGTGTATTTATAGTGCTGCCTTCAAAGATAGATCTGTCGACTGTGCCTCCCTTTTTCATTCGGAAGATTTTTGGCATCGGCCACGGGGGATCGTACGATTCTATTCTTTCAACTGCCCTTGGACTCAGGACAAGTACTCCGTGAGCGGCTTCACCACCAAGGCATTTCTGCCAGGAATAGGTTAAGACATCGACCTTTGACCAGTCAATATCCATCGCGAACGCCCAGCTTGTGGCATCGCAAAGTGACAGTCCTTCCCGCTCTTTAGAAATCCAGTTCCAGTCTGGGATTTTAACTCCACTGGTGGTCCCATTGGCAACAAAGACCACGTCACCCTTCCAGTCAACCTTTTTCAGATCCGGGATTTTGCCGTAATCCGCTTCAAGAACGGTGGGGTTGAGCTTTAATTCACTTTTGATGTCATTAGCCCAGCCTGCGCTGAAGCTTTCCCAGACAAGCACGGTGACCGGTTTGGGGCCGAGAAGCGTCCACATGGCAGCTTCAAAAGCGCCGGTGTCAGATCCGGGAAGTATTCCGAGCAGATAATCTTCCGGGACTTTTAGAAGTTTTTTGCTCTCATGGATTGCCCTTGACAATCTTTCCTTGCCGAGAGTACTGCGATGAGAATGCCCAAGGGGAGCATTTTTTAAACCATCAAAACTCCACCCGGGTCTTTTGCTGCAGGGGCCTGAACTAAAATTTGGATTATGCATATTATCTTTTTCCTTAAGTCTTTTTCGAAAGTTTTGGAAACATATCAAACTTATTCCTGTTACTCAAGGTATTTTGGTTTTGCGATTATAACCATTAAAATCAAGCAGTTAACCTCTTT
>JAUVKS010000181.1 GCA_030596145.1 Pseudomonadota bacterium
TAAAATAGTTGGTTTGATTATTCCATTTTTTTAATGCTCTGTCAATTTAACTTTTTTTCAATTATATCCTTCGCCAACCCCTCGGACACCGCATTATAATTAAGTAATTGCATTGTATAGGTGGCCCTTCCCTGAGTTTTCGATCGTAGATCAGTTGCATAGCCAAACATCTCAGCCAGAGGGACCTCCGCATTTATTGCTTCCGAATCCGGTCTTGATTCAATGCTGACAATCTTTCCCCTCTTGGAACCAAGATTGCCTATCACATCTCCCATATATTCCTTGGGAACCACAACTTCAACAGACATAACCGGTTCCAGGAGTACAGGGTGAGCCCGTTTCACACCACTTCTAAATCCTATTGAGCCCGCCATCTTAAATGCCACTTCCGATGAATCAACTTCATGAAAAGATCCGTCAACCAGACTTACCACTACATCAACAATGGGGAAACCAGCAAGTGTTCCATCTTCCATTGCCTCAACAACTCCTTTTTCTACCGACGATATATATTCTCTGGGGATAACACCCCCAACAATTTTATTCCTGAATTCGAAACCACGACCAGGTTCATTCGGCGCAATCTCCAGCCATACATGACCATATTGCCCTCTGCCTCCTGACTGCTTGACAAACTTCCCTTCTGATCTGGCACTTTTTCTGATCGTTTCTTTATAAGCTACCTGTGGACTACCGATATTTGCCCCAAGACCAAACTCTCTGGAAAGCCTGTCAACAATAATCTCGAGATGTAATTCTCCCATTCCGGAAATCAACGTCTGTCCAGTCTCTCTGTCCAGTTTTACCTTAAAGGAAGGATCCTCCCGAGTGATCTTGTGCATGGCATCACCTAACTTCTCTTCATCCGCCTTCGTTTTAGGTTCTATTGCTATAGCGATAACCGGCTCCGGAAACTCAAGCATCTCAAGTTTCAACGGATGATCGGGGTCGGTTATCGTATCACCCGTAGTGGACGAATCCAAACCAACTGCTGCGGCAATATCACCGGTACGAACTTCCCTGATTTCTTCTCTTTTATCGGCATGCATCTTGAGCAATCGTCCAAATCGTTCCTTCTTCCCTTGCGACGCATTATATACATAAGAGCCCGCCTTCATAACACCGGAATAAACCCTGAAGTAAGTCAACTGACCGACAAACGGATCGGTCATAATCTTGAAAGCGAGGGCGGAAAACGGCGAATCATCACTAACAACCCTTTCTATATCCTCTCCATACATACCCTTCCCAATAACGGGAGGCTTATCTAAAGGAGACGGGAGAAAATCCACCACCGCATCCAGAAGAGGCTGAACACCCTTGTTCTTGAAAGCAGACCCGCAAAGTACCGGTATTATCTTTAAAGAAAGTGTTGCTCCCCTGATTACCCTTATTATTTCTTCATGTGAAAGAGCTTCTTCATTCAAGTATTTCTCCATCAAGTCCTCGTCATAATCGGCAAGGCACTCAATGAGTTTTTCCCTATATTCCGCAGAGGCATCCGCCATCTCCGGAGGAATTTCACCCACACTAAATTTACTTCCCAGAGAATCCTCCTCATAAACAACAGCCTGCATACGGACAAGGTCAACGATTCCTCTGAATTTCTCTTCTTTTCCTATTGGAAGCTGTATTGGAATCGGATTTGTGCCAAGCCTTTCCCTGATGGCCGAAACGCCCTTAATAAAATCCGCTCCCACTCTGTCCATCTTATTGACAAATGCTATACGTGGAACACGATATCTATCGGCCTGCCTCCAGACAGCCTCTGACTGAGGCTCTACACCACCCACAGCACAGAAAAGCGCAACGGCACCATCCAGAATTCTCAAAGATCTTTCAACTTCTACCGTAAAATCAATATGACCTGGCGTATCTATTATATTTACATGGTTATTTCCCCAGGTACATGTGGTTGCCGCAGAGGTTATAGTAATACCTCTTTCCTGTTCCTGCTCCATCCAGTCCATAACAGCCGTACCATCATGAACTTCGCCTATCTTATAGGATTCATGCGTATAATATAATATGCGCTCGGTCGTGGTTGTCTTCCCGGCATCTATATGAGCCATAATGCCGATATTGCGAATATTATTTAAAGGAACATCTCGTACCAATCCAATTCACCGCCACCTAAAACCTGTAATGCGCAAAGGCCTTGTTCGCCTCAGCCATCTTATGTACATCTTCTTTTTTCTTGACAGAAGCTCCCCTACTGTTGGCGGCATCTATGAGCTCGGCGGCTAACTTTTCTTTCATGCTCTTTCCGGCACGTTTTCTTGCATTCTCTATCAACCACTTAATCCCCAAAGAAACTCTTCTGGCCTGTCGTACCTCTGTTGGTACCTGATAAGTAGATCCTCCTACCCGCCTCGATTTTACCTCTATGACAGGTTTTACATTATTTACAGCCTTCTCAAAAACTTCAACAGGCAACTCTTTCGTCTTTTTTTCAATAATATCAAAAGCCCCATAGAGTATAGATTCAGCAAGACTCTTTTTTCCTCTCAATAATAGATTGTTAATAAATTTCGCCACAAGCTCACTATTATACTTGGAATCCGGCAGTATTTCTCTCTTTGTTATCTCTCTTCTTCTCGGCATTTATTGTTACTCCCCAAGATTAACCTGGTTTTTTGGCTCCATATTTCGATCTACTCTTTCTTCTATCCTGAACACCCATGGTATCGAGTGTACCCCTTATTACCTGATATCTAACCCCGGGAAGATCCTTGACCCTGCCTCCCCTGATAAGAACAACAGAATGCTCCTGGAGATTATGTCCCATTCCCGGTATATATGAAGTAACCTCGTAACCACTGGTAAGGCGTACCCTTGCCACTTTTCTCAATGCAGAATTTGGTTTCTTAGGTGTGGAGGTATAAACCCTGACACAGACCCCTCTTCTCTGTGGAGAACCGGCAAGCGCAGGTGTTGTAGCTTTCTTTTTTATCTTCTTTCTACCTTTACGAACCAGCTGATTTATTGTAGGCATCATCCCCCCCATAGGTTAATTACTTATATAAAGGCAAAGCCCAATTTTCTATCAATTAGCAACTTGCATGTCAAGCGTTTTCTCGTCTATTTTTTCGTTCACTTGTTCTAACCCATCTTTACCCTCAACCTCGATTCCCAATCTCTTATATACGCCAAGACCTGTTCCCGCCGGGATCAACCTTCCCATTATAACATTTTCCTTGAGCCCCCTGAGGTAATCCACCTTTCCAGCCAGGCTGGCCTCTGTAAGAACACGCGTCGTCTCCTGAAAGGACGCTGCCGAAATAAAGCTCCCGGTACTCAGGGACGCCTTGGTAATCCCTAAAAGAACTGGCTCACCTGTAGCTGGGTTACCCCCCTGGGCTATAACTTTTCCATTCTCTTCCTCGAAAAAACGCTTTTCCACCTGCTCATCCGTAAGGAAAGATGTATCGCCTGGATTTATCACTTTAATCCTGCGAAGCATCTGACGCACAATAATCTCTATATGTTTGTCATTAATTTTAACACCCTGTAGTCTATAGACTTCTTGCACTTCATCAACCAAATACCTGGCTAATTCTTTTTCTCCCTTAATAGCAAGAAGATCATGAGGGTTTTGCACACCACCCATCAGAGGTTCACCAGCCACAATCCTGTCACCTTCCTGCACACTTACATGTTTTCCCTTGGAAATCAGGTATTCCCTTTTATCACCAACATCAGGGTTTATAACAATCTTTCTTTTCCCCTTGACATCCTTACCGAAGGAAACCGTCCCGTCAATCTCTGTTATTACAGCATGTTCCTTCGGCTTTCTCGCCTCAAAAAGCTCCGCCACCCTGGGAAGACCACCTGTAATATCCTTTGTCTTCGTGGTCTCCCTGGGAATCTTGGCAATAATATCACCAGCACTTACGTACTCACCCTCTGAAACAACAATATTTGCTCCAACCGAAAGCTGGTGCCTTGCAATCACATTCGTTCCCGGCATCTTAACCGTTTTTCCATCTTTACCTTTTATTGAGATCCTCGGACGTAAATTGGAATCCCTGGATTCAACAACAACCTTCCTGGAAAGACCGGTTACCTCATCAACCTGTTCCTTCATGGTTACCCCTTCAACAATATCTCCGAATTTAACGGCTCCGTCAACCTCTGAAAGAACTGGTATTGAAAAGGGATCCCATTCCGCAATCAGATCTCCCACCTTTACTTCGTAACCATCATCCATCTTCAGATGTGCTCCATAGGGAACAGTATACTTGCCTCGGTTTCTTTCCTCTTCAT
>JAUVKS010000184.1 GCA_030596145.1 Pseudomonadota bacterium
GGCGATATGGACTTCAAGGTATGCGGTACAAAGAAGGGCATTACCGCCATGCAAATGGATATAAAGATCGATGGGGTTACGGAAGACATCCTCAGAAAAGCGCTCCATCAGGCAAGAGACGGGAGACTTTTTATTATTGAAAAGATGGAGGAGACCCTAAGCGCCCCGAAGGAAGATATTTCACCCTATGCCCCGAGGATAACTACTGTAATGGTCAAGCAGGACAGGATAAGGGACGTTATAGGTGCCGGAGGGAAGAACATAAGGCAGATTATAAGTGAAACCGGAGTAGATATAAATGTGGAGGATGATGGAACGGTAACCATTGCTTCCAGTGATTCGGAGGCGGCGAAGAAGGCCATTGAGATGGTTAAGATGCTGACCGAAGAGGCTGAAGTGGGGAAGATTTATCTTGGTACGGTAAGAAAAGTCGTCGATTTTGGAGCCTTTGTGGAGATATTGCCCGGCACAGATGGACTGGTGCATATATCTCAGCTTGCCAAGGAACGGGTCAATAAGGTAACGGATGTTCTCAATGAGGGTGATAAGGTACCGGTTAAGGTTATCGAGATTGACAGGCAGGGGAAAATAAGATTGAGCAGGAAGGAAGCGCTTGAGCGCGATGCGGAATAAAACTGTTCTGGATAATGGTATAAGGGTCATCTCTGAAGAGATCAACCATGTGAGATCGGTGTCAATAGGTGTTTGGGTCAGGTGCGGTTCTCGCGGTGAAAGTAATGCCATAAACGGAATGGCCCATTTTATAGAGCACATGCTCTTCAAAGGGACAAAGAGCAGAACTGCCTTTGATATAGCGTCGGAAATTGATTCCGTCGGCGGCGTAATGAATGCCTTCGCCGGTAAAGAGTTGACCTCTTTTTATATTAAGATACCGGATTACCATCTTGCGATGGCGATTGACCTTCTTGCCGATATATTAAGAAATTCCCTTTTCGATCCTGTGGAGATAGAAAAGGAAAAGTCTGTGGTTCTTCAGGAAATTTCTATGGTGGAAGATACGCCGGATGATTATATCCATGATTTCTTCGAGGAAACCTTCTGGAGCGGTCATTCCCTCGGGCTCCCCGTTTTGGGGACGAGGGAAACAGTTGGCAGTTTTGAAAGGGATGCCCTTATTAACTTCTTTACTGAAAGATACGCGGGAAAAAATCTGGTGTTGACCGCAGCAGGCAATCTGAAGCATGATGTCTTCGTTAATCTTGCCAGGAATGCCTTCGGATCATTGGAGGGAGCGCCCATAGAGGAAGACTCAACCAAGCCTACGGTAAAGCCTGCGGTTGCTGTAGTTGAAAAAGATCTGGAACAGGAACATATTATTATAGGTGCCATAGCCCCTTCATCCACAAGCCTCCTGCGATATCCTGCCATGCTTATGAATGTTGTTCTCGGCGGCAGTATGAGTTCGAGGCTTTTTCAGGAGATCAGGGAGAAAAGGGGTCTTGCTTACTCCATACGTTCCTACCTTGCCCCTTATATGGATGTGGGCATACTTGGTATTTATGTGGGTACCGGTGAGGACAAGGTTAAGGAAGTCATAAACTTGATATTTGAAGAGATAAACAGGCTTAAAAGAGATTTTCTGACGGAAAAGGAGCTTCATTCGGCAAAGGAACTGATAAAGGGAAATTTATTACTAAGCATGGAGAGTACCGATAACCGCATGACAAGACTTGCCAGAAATGAAATTCTCTTTGAGCGTGACGTTCCGCTGGAAGATGTTGTTGCAAATATTGATGCTGTCGGCAGGGAGGATATCAGAAATCTTGCCGGCAAGATCTTCGACTCCGATAGCATCTCCCTGGCAGCCTTGGGGAGAGTTTCGAAACAGGATATTACAGATTTAGTTCGAAGTGTAAAGTGAGCTAAAGTGCCTAAAGTTAAAAAATGCGCTTTCAGCGCAGTTTGTTTCAAATTTGACCGCGCCGAAGGTATGTACATTAACTTTAGCTCACTATAGGCACTTTTGGGGTTGCGGCTTTGCCGCCTTAGATTGTACGTTGGATTGAGGAACGAAACCCAACAGGTACGGGCTTGGCTATAGCAGAGATAAGAGTATCCATTGAAAGATTGGATGGCAATGAAGACATCCCGCTTCCCCGCTATATGACCGGTGGTTCGGCAGGGATGGATGTCTTTGCAGCGGTGGAGAAGGAAGAGATTATTCTTCCCGGGAAAAGAAAGTTTGTCCCGACTGGTATAACGATTGCGTTACCGGAGGGGTACGAGGCACAGATCAGGCCACGGAGCGGACTTGCCATCAGAAATGGAGTCACATTGGTGAATTCTCCCGGTACGATAGATGCGGATTATCGAGGAGAAATCGGTGTAATCATGATTAATCACGGTGAAGAACCATTTATCGTAGAGAGGGGCGATCGTATTGCGCAAATGGTCATTCAGCGAGTATTTAGGGTGACTTGGGATTTGGAGAAGAACATAGATGATACCTCAAGAGGAGAAGGCGGATTTGGCCATACGGGGTGAAATGAGTGTAAAGTTCAGAGTTCAAAGTTTGAAGTCTATACATGCTCTCTTAAACTCTGAACTCTGAACTCAGAACTCTAATCTTTAACCCATGAAGGTTGTTGATTGATGGAAAAATTCAAGGTCAATAAGACGTATAAAGAAATTAACGAAAAGATAAAAAAAGGCAGGGCCGTGGTGGTTACGGCCGAAGAAATTATTGATATTGTAGAGAAAAATGGGGAAGTAGAGGCGGCAAGAAAGGTTGATGTTGTAACCACGGGAACTTTCAGTCCCATGTGCTCATCGGGTGCATTTCTTAATTTTGGTCATACATCCCCGAAGATAAGGGCTTCGAAAGTATGGCTCAACGATGTGCCTGCTTATGGGGGCATTGCGGCTGTTGATTGTTATATCGGGGCGACAGAAGTAATAGAGGATGATCCCCTCAATAGGGTTTATCCTGGAGAATTTAATTATGGCGGTGGGCATGTCCTTGAGGATCTGGTAGCAGGCAACGTGATAAGATTGCGTCTGGAAGGTTATGGGACCGATTGTTATCCTGCCCGGAAATATGAAAAAAATATTACCATAAATGACTTGCGTGATGCCACTCTCTTCAATCCCAGAAATGCCTATCAGAACTATAATTGTGCTGTAAATATGTCTGACAAGACCATCTATACCTATATGGGTGTGCTGAGACCCCGTATGGCTAATGCAAATTACGCTACATCCGGGCAGTTAAGTCCCCTGTTTAATGATCCCTACTATAAAACCATTGGTATGGGGACAAGAATATTTTTGGGGGGTGCTCACGGTTATGTGGCTTGGCATGGGACACAGCATAACCCCCATGTTCCGAGGGGCGAAAATGGGGTTCCAAAAGAAGGGGCGGGAACCATAGCGGCCATCGGAAACCTGAAGGAGATGAGTCCCGATTGGCTTGTTGGTGCAAGTATTCTCGGTTATGGAGTTTCACTTTATGTGGGGATTGGTATCCCGATACCGATACTCAATGAGGAAATGGTGCGTTATACGGCTGTCAGGGATGAAGATATTTATGCTCAAGTTTACGATTACGGCATGGATTATCCAAATGGAGTGGCCAAAAGCCTTGGCGAGGTGAGTTACAAAGAACTGAGAAGTGGTTCGATAGAGCTTGACGGAAAGAAAATAGCCACAGCTCCCTTATCCAGTTATTACAAGGCGAGAGAAATCGCGCATATCCTGAAAGAGTGGATCGAGAAGAGAGATTTTCTTTTAGGTGAGCCCCAACAGTTCCTTCCATCGAATTCGTAATTTCCGTAGGTATCTGTTTTTTTTCTTAGTATTCGGCATCTTGTCATAGTTCACTTTCTGTGAAACTGTCAAATCATACATTTCAGATGGCAGCGTACTTGAAGCTCCCCGCAGCTTGCTGCGGGGAGCTTCAAGTACATGTTCAACCTTCAATTGTTAAAAACAGTCGCATTTGGTTATCTGATTTACTGTTTTTCTTCCCGTCACAAATGTTTCATAGGCAAAAAATAAAATCTGCTGTACCCTGGCGCAGTAGTTAAGATGTAGTCAAATTAAAAACTCTTTTAATATTGCATAATTGAGATATTTGTATTATAATTCCAATGAAATAATTATTTTCTTCCACATTTTTTATGTA